>JASHTO010000347.1 GCA_030040515.1 Terriglobia bacterium | reverse complement strand
TCGCCGTATTCAGCGTCGCCGTGAAGCTCCCGTTATTCAGCCCCACCGTCTGCGCCACCCCCGTCCCCACGATGCTCACCGTCACGCTGTCGCTATTGGGCGGCGTCGCCGTCGGCGCCTTCAGCTCCCCGCTCACCGTCACGCTCCCCGTCCCATAGGCGATCGTCTGCGACCCCGTCAGATGGCTGAACACCGGCGTGGCCTGATTGACTGTGAAATTGAGAGAAGTACTACTCTCCAAGAAGTTCAGGTCGCCGCCATAGGAAGCGTTGAAGGTATACGGTCCAACAGATAACGGAGGGAGAGAGAAGGTGGCTGCTCCCAAAGCGTTTAGACCGGAGCTTCCCAATTGTGTCGCGCCGTTATAAAAGGTCACCGGCACGTCGTCAGGAGACAGAGCGCCCAGCAGGCTGGGAGTCAGGCAAGCCATTAAGGTCACCGACTGCCCGAAGGTGCTAGTGGAAGTGGTTGGAGCACAGGTGTTTGTACTCCCGTTGAGCGTCAGGGTGGTGGCTGCGGGAGATGCCGTCAACCCAATAGTCGTACTCAATGAATCGGCAAAGTTGCTATCTCCCTCGTAGCTAGCCTCCACCTGATGGGTGCCATTTCCAGGAACAGGGACAGGCGACGGGGTAGTGGCAGTAGCCGTTTGACTCACCGAATTCAGAAGAACGCTTAGATTATTTGTGCTGCTAGTGGCCACCGCCAGGTCAGGGATACCAGTTCCATCGAAGTCTCCGACCACTACAGCGAAAGGAGCCGATCCCGTTCCCGTTGAAACCGGAATCTGAGATTGAAAAGTGCCATCACTATTTCCCAACAGGATGCTCACATTGGCACTATTAATATTGGTCACCACCAAGTCAGGAATGCTATCACCATTGAAGTCGCCAACCTTGACTCTTCCGGGGTTCAAATTCACAGCGTAAGTGTTCGAAGCGCTTTCCGAGGCGAAGGTTCCATTGTTGTTTCCGAGCAGGACGCTTACTTCGTTCAAACCGTAATCTGTCACCGCCAAATCAGCAATTCCGTTCCCAGCAAAGTCCCATACCAAGACGTTGTAAGGCTCAGCCCCTGATAGCGTGGAGGACGTAACGGCTGACTGAAAGGTGCCATCGCCATTCCCGATCAGCACGCCGATGGAATTATCAGAAAAATTCGTGACCACCAAATCGGCAATGCCATTCCCATTAAAATCCCCTACGGCGACTGAATAGGATCCAAACCTAGAGCTTGAATTTACTCCGGTCCCATATAAGGCCGGGGTCTGAAAAGTGCCATCCCCATTCCCTATGAATACGGCCAACTTATTAAGAGAGGCTGCGGAATTTGCCACAGCGAAGTCAGGAATTCCATCCCCGTTGAAATCCCCAACTGCTATGTAGTAAGGAAGGTCCAGGTAGGTGGAAGGATTTTGTGTTGGGTAGATTACTTGAGGCTGAAAGGTACCATCCCCGTTCCCTAACAGAATGCTGATCGTACTGTCGCTATAATTTGCAACCGCCAAATCAAGGTTGCCATCTCCGTTGAAATCTGCTGTCACTACCCCTTCAGGAAAGTTCCCGACCGCATATGAGACTGGTGTTGACTGAAACGTGCCGTCGCCATTCCCCAGATAAATGCTCACACCCGGACCAGTTCCTCCGCCTGAGAGGCTGACCGAAGTGTTCGTAACCGCCAAATCGGGGATGCCGTCACCATTGAAGTCCCCTAAAGCTACAAAATGCGCTATCCCTTGGTTTCCATACGGCACCGCTGAGGCAAATGACTGCGACAAAGTTCCAACATCCAGTGTCGCCGAACCCAGAAGGTAATCGGCGTTCGAATTATCCAGGAAGGCAACGGTTCCAGTCGGAGACAGGAAAGTGCCGTTGCCGACCACTGTCCCAGTTAAAGTGTAGGGTCCCGAACCCGAAGATGTAATTGCCGTACTCGTCGCCCCGCCGGATACGGTCAATGTTTCCTGCGTGGAACTGCTGGAAGCAGTTGATACACTCCCATTTGGGGCACCGTTAAAGACGGCTACATAGTTGTGGATGCCGAGGCCAGGTATGATTTTGAGGACCGCGGTCCCACCCAGTGTCAACTGCACGTTTCCGACCACTTGCAAACCCGGGGTGATGATGTGTTGCTGGCAGTAAGTGGCAGTTGAGTCGCAAAAGGTCACGCGACCAGGGTAGACCGGAGTGCTGTTCGATTGCTGGACAACTGTAGCAGTAAGAGTCACCACCGTATCGGGACTTGCTGATGATGTTGACAGCACCAAAGTGGTAGTGGTGGGGACCTGAGCCAGGGCCGTACCAGAGGCCAGGATTATAGGGATCGCCATCAACAGGCGAAGAAGAACGCCGGTGGAGGGTTGGAGAATTTTGGGACAAGACCCATCCCGACGTTTACAGCAATTCACCGATTTCATGATAATAATCTCCTTCGCTTGCATGATCCCCCTATCTCACCACCTCGATGTTGATAAGAGCGTTGGCTCGTTGGAGAAACCTAATACCGATTGTGATTTGCTACTTGGAGTAGTGGCCTTCCGAATTCACGTCAATTCGGTCGGATGATACTTAGTCTCGTTGCGAATCCTGATCGGACTTCGTTACCTGTATGGTTCCCCAAGCATCCGTTACTTTAGATTTCTCTTAACACCTTGGCCATAGTACTTTCGAACCAGCACTGGGGTGCTAGATCTTCACGATATTCTTAGAATTCAGACAATTAGAGGGAAATGGTCTTACTGGTCAGAGTGTCGTCACAAGTAAAATCCGGGCATTTTGGACTATTAATTTCAGACACGCATAGGTGCCGAAATCCTTACTGGGAAGCAGGATCGAGGAATTCCAAGAGGTGGTGGATCGATGCCTGTCCAACGTAAATCACAACTACGCCCTTGTCAAGCTTAGGCTCAAGCTATTGCACCAACAGAGACATTTCCTCCCCATTGCTGCTCATGAACGCTGCCTATTGCTGCCTCGGACACTAAGGTGAAAAGCGGAATAGCTTCAGGCCTCATTTGAGGGAATTGGCTGGGACTTGGACGAGAGCACTGACTTGATGCTTGCCCATCCCCACGTCATAACAGTGTAGAAAATAAGCGGCATGAAGGGCACGGAGAACCGGAAGTTGTTCCCAAACTCCGTGACGGACGAGAATATGGACGCCCACGGGGTGATCGCGAAGATCAGGTAATCGATTCTCGTAAACACGCTCCATCGAAAAAGCGCGCAGGGAAGTGAGAACAGTGCGAGAATGAGAAAAATACCCATGATTTCGCGCGTCAGAAACTTCATTACGGGCTTAGCTATTTCAATGAATCCCATGTCAAGGCCTTGCGGCCAGTCGACCTCGTCGGCGCTGGCCTCTCCCCAGAATTGTATCCAGCCTTGCTCGGCGCGCCGAATACAAAGAATGGGGTGGTGAATTTCCAAATAGAGTGCGAGACGGGTGAGATCGTGGAGCAATTGCATTTCCGATTCACCGGTCCGGGCTTCCATTTCCGGAAGGGCGTTCCAAGTGTAGTTTTGGGGGTCCATATCCGCGGTTTCATCATCCGGGCGATACTTTAGCCAAATATCCCGCAATACTGCGAACCTGTCCGGCGCCAATTCAACATATGGAGTAACTTGATCCATTAACTGTTGTCCGGCACGGGTTGTGGGTGTGAAGAATCCATGGTTGAGATTGTTGAACTCACACCAACCGAGGACGAGGACGATGACAGGAGCCGCGAAGAGCCAGGCCTTTTTCAGAATCGGGCGCTTCAAGATGTTTGCGGGAGGCCAAGGGGGGATTACAAAACAGAAGTAAACCGGAACGAGACATAACAGCAAGGGTCGAGTCAATCCTGCCAAAGCCGTAAGCACGCCCATTCCGAGCGGGTGGCCGAAGGTGGAATACGCCGGGCCTTCCTCCCTTACCATGAGCCAAACTGAGGACACAACCAGAAATGTCGCCAGCATCTCCGACAGGAGAAATGGTTCATAAGTCAGGACGTTCGGAATAAGGCTGCAAGCAAGGCCAATCAACAACGACAAGGGCCCGTGGCGGGTCCGGCGGAGGGCCATATCGAAGATCATTAGACTTAATACCAATCCCATGACGGACTGGACTACCCAGACCACCCAACCGTTGAGGCCGCAAAGAGCGAGCAAGAGCGGATATACGGGAGTCCGATCGCCGAGCGCACGAAAATTCAGATGGACGATGTTCCGCGCGTCGTCCATGTATGAAGGATCACCTGCAAATGGAGGATGATGGGGCCAGATGATGAGTGCCATGTAAACGAACCTGGCCAGAGTTCCCATCATCAGGAGCACCATCACGAGCCGGGCTTGCCCGGTCCGCTTCTCAGTCACTCGCAGCCCTCCCTGCGGAAATGAAGAATGCCGAAAGACAATGGGCGAAACTCCTCTCTTGGGCTCGTCAATCCATGTTTGACCAGAAATTGAAACAAGACCGCCTGGCGAGGGACCCTTCCCTGCACTGTCATTTTAGCGGAAATTTCCATTTTCAGTTTTCCGAACTCTGCCACTCCGCAATCTCGGGACTGCCATGTTGGTAGTAACTCATCACGAATCAGACGCCCGTGCCACAGTTGGTGGAAGGATAAGCAACGATGATAGTGCCGGGAAGGGATATAAAGAGCCATTTGCCTTGGAACATCTTCATTAATCTTTCCCAATTCGGAACGTGGAGGGATCTCTGAACCAACCCTCAAGGGATTTCAACGCGCGTTTGACCCATCCCGATCTTCAACAAAACGAAAGCAGTTACCTCCCTCCGCCTTCCTTAAAGCTTTTTCGGTGAATTCTCTGTGTTCTGGACAGTGACTTGCTAATTCTCCAAACGCTCAACCGACTGGGGTTCTTACATGGAACGGAAAAAGGACGGAGAGTTGTCGGCATTTGCGGCGATTGTGCTGCTGGGCATCATGGGGCTGGTCACAGTGCTTGACCTCGGATGCAATAAGGGGCAAAGCGCCGAGGGCGCTGGAAAGAATCCCAAAATCGTCGCCGTGATGCACCTGGAACCCTTCGTGGTGAACCTGGCGGACGCGGAGGATAACCGCTTCCTTCGGGTGGGAATTGACTTGGGCCTGGAAAACCCCGTCCCTGCCAAGGAGGGCAAGGGAGGAGAGGGTGCAGTGCCCACGGCGCGCATTCGCGATTGCATTCTAGGCGTGCTGACCACTTGGCATTCTGATGCCCTGCTGGCCCCCGAGGGCAAACTAAAGCTCAAAGATGAGATCGTCAAGTCGCTTCAGGCGCGCGTGCCGGAGTTGGCCGTGCGAGAAGTTTACTTTACCGATTTCCTTGTGCAGCGATGACCTATGGGAAATGAGCCTCCAGCTCGAATGGTGGAATCCGCGCTGGTGTCACGGGACATCTGGCCCGAGGCACTGGAGTTGCCGTGCCGATTGAACGTTTCATTGGAAGTTCCTCATTTCACTATTTGCGACCTACTGGCGCTCCGTGTCAATTCACTGGTGGATACGCGACGCGGGGAAGGGGCGCATGTCCCGGTGAAAGTGAATGGAGTGATGGTGGGCTGGGCGGAATTCGATGTGATTGACGGCCGGTTGGCAGTGAGGTTGACGGAAATGGTTTAGCCCGAAGGGCGACCACGAAGTGCCACAAACCTACCAATCGACCCATAGTGCACTCACAATAAAGGACTTAACTGTTATGGAAGGAAACGCAGCGAGTTCCACCCAAACTTTGCCGGGGGAGGGCCGAGCCATCGCCCTTAAGACCGTGTGGCAATGGCTTCGTGGCGCCGTTCTGCATCGACGTGCCCGCCGCCTGCGCATCAGCGAGACGCTCTCGCTGGGCGACCGCCGCTTCGTGGCGATCATTGAATTCGACGGTCAGGAATTCCTTCTGGCCGGCTGCGGAAATTCTCTCGAACTTTTGGCGCGGGTCGAGGGAGGAAGGGTCATTCCCCCGCCCGCGCCGCTGCGGGATTTGCGGGGCTTTTGATTGGCATGAATCGCTTATTGCAACAATCGAGGTTTCGATGCAGGGCAAAGTGGCTGGCAATGGGCATCGCCGCCGGGGTCTTTCCCCGTTCATTGTGCGCTGCGCCGCAAGGACTGCCGAACGGCTTGGCGATTCCGGGGCTCACGGGGGGCAGCGGCTCGTCGCTGCCTGTGAATATCATCGTCCTGCTCACCGTCCTGACTCTGCTGCCCGCCATTCTGCTGGCCATGACGCCGTTTGTGCGCCTGCTGGTGGTCTTCCACTTCCTGCGGCAAGCGCTCGGGACGCAAAACACCCCCACCAATCAAACCCTGATCGGGCTGGCGCTCTTTCTGACCTATTTCATTATGCAGCCCCTGGGCGCGGATATTTACCGGGTGGCGATTGTGCCTCTTCAGAGCCATAAGATTTCCGCGACGGAGGCGATTGTCCGCGGGTCGGAACCCCTCCGGCAGTTCATGCTGCGCTACACGCGGCAGAAAGACCTGGCGCTGTTCGTAGAACTAGCCAAGGAGCCGAGGCCGCGCCGCCCGGATGACCTCTCAATGCGCGTGGTAATTCCCGCCTACATCCTTTCGGAACTGAAGGCTGGGTTCCAAATCGGAACAGTCCTCTTTTTCCCTTTTCTGGTCGTCGACTTGGTGGTGGCGTCCGTGACCACCTCGGTGGGAATGATGCAGTTACCGCCCGTTGTGATCTCCACCCCGCTGAAGATTTTGCTCTTCGTGATGGTGGACGGTTGGCACTTGGTGGTGGGGTCGCTGATGAAGAGCTTTTATTAAGGCAGGAGACATGACAACTGACGTTGTGGTCCATCTCGCCCGTGAAACCATGCTGACGGCGCTGCTTTTGGCGGCGCCGATTCTGATTATTGCCACGGTGGTGAGCCTGTTGATCAACATCGCGCAGGTCATGACATCCATTCAGGAACATACGGTGGCCACGGTTCCACGGATTGCCGTAATGGCGATCTGCATTCTCGTCTTGTTGCCCTGGATGCTGCGCAAACTGATGGACTTTACGGTGCAGTTGTTTGCGGATTTTCACCGCTGCCTGGGCTAGAGACTCGGGGGGGCAACCCTTGTTCTTGCCCCAGGGCGGCATGAATTTGAACGGATACTTCTGCAAGTAAGTACCAGCCAGGAGTGGAGGGCGGGCTTGGATTTACAGGGCATCATCGGGCAGTTGCTGATCGTGGGGGCGCGGGTGAGTGCGCTGATGGTTTTTGCCCCGTTTCTGGGAAGCGCCAGCATCTCGCCGCGCATCAAGGCGGGGTTCACCGTGGTGCTCACCGCGCTGCTCTATCCGGTGGTTTCGCCTGAACTGCCCCGCGTGGCGAGCCAGGGCGTAGGGCAGATGGTGGCCGGCGAGTTCTTGGTGGGTCTGGTCATGGGAATCGCACTGCAATTCGTCTTCGAGGGCGTCGAGCTGGCCGGGCAAATCGCCGGCTTCCAGGTTGGGCATTCGCTCGCCAACCTGATTAACCCTCTGAACGACTCCGATACGCCTCTGCTCGCCAATTTCTACCAGATGGTGGCGTTGCTGATTTTTCTTCAGTTGGACATTCACCACTGGCTGTTGCGCGGCCTGGCCAGGAGTTTCGATTATTGCCCGCCCGGATCGGTTACGGCCACTCCGCAGATGGCCGAACTGGTGGCGCGCGCGGCGGGCGGCATGCTGGTGATGGGCGTGCAGATCGCCCTGCCCATGCTGCTGGTCACCATGCTCATTGATATCGCCCTGGGCCTAGTGGGACGCGCTTCCCCGCAGCTTCCCGTCATGCTGGTGGGAATCTCCGTAAAGAGCGTGGTGGCCTTTGTAGTGATTATGGGGACGCTGCGGTTCTGGCCGGGGCTGATCGAAAAATACTTCGCTGAGGCGCTCGTCACCATCGAGCATCTGCTGCGTTTGGCGAGATAAACGTAACGGCGGTCCCGCATGGCGGGACGAGGTGGTCTGAACAGGAAATGCCGAAACTCCAGACGGCGGTCGCAGACCGCCGCTACAAGTAACTCGATATGGCGGACGAAAGTCGTACAGAACAGGCAACGCCCAGGCGGCGGCAGCGCGCGCGCCGCGAGGGTGAAGTTCCGCGCAGCCGTGAGTTTCCCGCTGCGCTCACTCTGATGGCGGTGGTGGTGTTCCTGTGGTGGCAATCCCAGAACTCGGCGCAGAACTGGAAGGGGGAATGGCGCGGCCTGCTGGAACAGTCTCTCACGCTCGCCCTGCACGGCGATCTTGCGGCGGGCGCGCCGGCGCTCAGCCGGTTGGCGTGGCAGGTTTGCGCCTGGGCCGCTCCCACCCTCGCCCTGGCCTGGCTGGTGGCGCTGGCGGGCAGCTTCGCGCTGGGGGGATTCGTGGTGGCCCCCTCGGCGCTGGCACCCAAACCGCAGCGGCTGAATCCCGCTGCGAATCTCCAAAAGCTGTTTTCGCTGGGTGGAGCGCAGAGCCTTTTAAAGTCGCTCATTCCCTCGGCCTTTGTCCTCTACATCCTGACGGCCATCATCGCGCGCGATTGGGGCGAGTTAATGCAGATCAGCCGCATGGGGGCGCGGCCGTCGCTCGAGTGGACGCTCTCCCACGTCTTCGAAATTTGCTGGAAAGGCAGCCTGGTGTTCGCGCTGTGGTCGGGGTTTGACGTGCTGATTTCCCGGATGAATTACGAGCGCCAGATCCGCATGACCCGGCAGGAAGTGCGCGACGACGTAAAGGAAACGGAAGGCCACCCGCAGGTGCGGGGGCGCATTCGGCGGCTGCAGCGCGAGATGCGCCGGCGCCGCATGATTCGCGATGTGGCGCGCGCCACCGTGGTGGTGACCAATCCCAATGAGTTTGCCGTGGCGCTGGAATACAAGCCGGAAAGCATGGCCGCACCCGTGGTGGTGGCCAAGGGCCGGAATTTTCTGGCGCAGCGCATCAAGCGCGAAGCGCGCTGGCACGGCATCCCGGTGGTGGAAAACCCGCCGCTGGCGCAGGCGCTCTATCGCGCCACGGAAATTGGCCAGGCCATCCCGGCCAAGTTGTATACCGCCGTGGCGGAAATTCTGGCGTTTATTTTCCGCACGCAGCGGATGGCGGTGAGCGTAAGCCGCGCGGGGGCGAGATGAAATTCCGAAGGGGTAGAGCCGAAGGTTTTCCAGGCAGTTTGCGAGACGGACGGTGGCCGGATTCGGCAATTGTAGCGGCGGTCTATCGACCGCCGACGACGCTCATAGAGCGCCGCTACAGCAATTCGGGCGGCTACGAAGGACAAGGGACAACATGTCCGGCCTCGCCTGAACTATGAACAACAGACACGGCAATTTTCGGTCGACATTCCGGATTAAATGA
The DNA here is from genome assembly GCA_030040515.1 of Terriglobia bacterium. Lineage (GTDB taxonomy): Bacteria > Acidobacteriota > Terriglobia > UBA7540 > UBA7540 > Bog-366. Next base: position 7,360 of record JASHTO010000347.1, on the reverse strand, counting down.
TGAAACCCGCACAAACCGCCAAACCCGCTCCCGGTCCTGCCGCCCCTGCCAAAGGCGGCTACGTGGATTGGGCCATTCCGCTCGCGGCCGTCGCCCTCGTCTTCGTGATGCTGGTCCCGCTGCCGCCTTTTCTTCTCGACCTGCTGCTTTCCACCAGCCTCACCGCCAGCGTGCTGGTGTTGCTGGTGGCGATGTACATCACGCGGCCCGTGCAGTTTTCGGTGTTCCCTTCCCTGCTGCTGATGCTCACTCTGTTCCGTCTGTCGCTGGGTCTGGCGAGCAGCCGGCGGATTCTTCTGCACGGCAACGAAGGCCCCGCCGCCGCCGGACACGTGATCGGGGCCTTCGGGCAATTCGTGGTGGGCGGGAATTACATCGTGGGTTTCGTACTGTTTGTGGCCTTGATCGCGATCCAATACTTGGTGATCAACCACGGCGCGGTGCGCATCGCGGAAGTCACGGCGCGCTTCACTCTCGACGCCATGCCCGGAAAACAGATGGCCATCGACGCGGACCTGGGCGCGGGGCTGATTGATGAAGCGCAGGCACGGGCGCGGCGCGAAATGGTAAGCCGGGAGGCGGAATTCTACGGCGCCATGGACGGCGCAGCGCGCTTCAGCCAACGCGACGCCCTAGCCACTGTGCTCATCACCGCCATCAACATCATCGCCGGATTCTTGATCGGCGTTTTCTATCACGGCGTGCAGCTCAGCGAGGCGCTTAAGACCTACACCATCCTCACGGTCGGCGATGGCCTAGTGACCATGATCCCGTCTCTTTTGGTATCCGTAGCGGGGGCGATGGTGGCCACGCGCGCTTCCTCCGAATCGAGTTTGGGCGCCGACCTGACGAAGCAACTGCTGCCCCGCAGTCATCCGCTTTGGATTGTCGCCGGCATCATGGGCACGCTCGGACTCGTTCCGGGTTTGCCCAAGATCCCCTTTTTCCTCATGGCCGGGCTGCTCGGGTATCTCGCGCGGCGCGCTCAGCTTGCCGCCACGGCGAAAGCCAAGGAGGCAGTCGCACCCTCCACCGCCGCCACCCCGGAGAAAGCCCAGGAACAGCTTGAGAATCTGCTGCGCCTCGACGATTTGAGCCTGGAAGTGGGCTACGGGCTTGTTCCCATCGTCGACCAGGCGCAAGGAGGGCAATTGCTGGCGCGCATTCGCGCGTTGCGCCGTCACCTGGCTTTGCAACTGGGCTTCATCATTCCGCCTGTCCACATCACGGACAATGTGCAGCTCAATCCGCGCGAATACGTCATCCGCCTGCGGGGAGTGGAGATCGCGCGCTGGGAGATGGTGCAGGAAAACCTGCTGGCCATCAGTTCGGAGGCCGTGGCGCAGCCGCTGGAAGGGCGGGAAACGCGCGAGCCGGCTTTCAACGTGCCCGCCAAGTGGATCTCGCCCAACTTGCGTGACAAGGCGCTGGCCTCCGGCTATGCGGTGGTGGACCAAACCTCGGTTCTGGCCACGCATCTGGCGGAAATCATCAAGCAGCACGCACACGAGCTTCTGAACCGCCAGGAATGCAAGCGCCTGCTTGACGCTCTGGCGGAATCTCAGCCCAAGTTGGTGGAAGAGCTGGTGCCCAAACTGCTCAGCCTGGGCGAAGTGCAGAAGGTTCTCCAGCAATTGCTGCGCGAGCAGGTTTCGATTCGAGACTTGGTGACGATTCTCGAAACCCTGTTGGACACGGCAGGCACGAATAAGAACCCCATTCTGCTGGTGGAGGCGGTGCGGCAGTCGCTCAGCCGCGCCCTGGTGCAGCCCCTGCTCGGCGACGATGGCAAGCTGACGGTCATACAGCTTGACAGCACGGTGGAAGAGCAGCTCGCGCAGGTGCTCGATCCGCAGGCCGCCACGCGCTCCACGAGCGCCCTGCAACCTTCCATCATTCGAAAAGTGGTGGACGGAATGAAGCGCTTGCTGGGCGAGCCTATGTCCATTCCTTCACCCATTGTGCTGTGCAGCAGTCCCACACGATTCCACCTGCGGCGTCTGATGGAGCCGTTCCTGCCGCGCGTGGTGGTTCTCTCGCCGGCGGAAATTCCCGCCGCAGTGTCGATTCAGTCTCTGGGGGTGGTGCAATGAGCAGAAGAGTAATGCCTCAGAATTATATAGCGCGGGTGTCCCCACCCGCGGCGGTCACGCGGCTGGGGGCAGCCGCGCTACAACGCGGGCGTCCCGCCCGCCTTGTGGCATGGGCTCCCAGCCCATGCGCATGGCCAGGATGGCCATGCCACATTTAAAGGAAAAAAGGTGAGCCCATGAACAACGCCAAGAAAGCCTATGAGTCCGTTTCCAACCTGGACGCCGCGGACCAAGAGCGGTTGCTGCTCGAGCAGCTTCCCCAGGTGCGTTATATCGCCCGCCGGATTCACGATCGCCTGCCGTCGCACATTCTCTATGACGATCTGGTGCAAGCCGGCATTTTGGGGCTTATTGAAGCGCTGCACAAATTCGATCCTGCCAAGAATGTGGAGCTGAAAACCTACGCGAAGCACCGCATTCAGGGAGCGATCCTCGACAGCCTGCGCGACCTGGACTGGAGCCCGCGTCCGCTGCGCAAGAAAGCGCGGCAACTGGAGCAGGCGCACCAGCGGCTGCGCGCCCGCTACGGCCGCCCCGCCACGGAGCCGGAATTGGCCATCGAGCTGGGCCTGGAATTGAAGGAATTGCAGCGCTTGTTGGGAGACCTTCGGGGGCTTGACCTGGGCAGCCTGCACGATGAATTCAGCGAGTCGGGACAGGAGCGCGAAGCCTTTGCCGTTTCCAATCAAAAACCCGACCAGGAACCCTACACGCAATGCCTGGAAGGCGAGCTGCGTCAGCTCCTGGGGCGCGCCCTGAATGAACTTCAACCACGCGAGCGGCAGGTGCTCTCACTTTACTATTTTGAAGAACTGACCATGAAGGAAGTGGGCGCGGTGTTGGGCGTGGGCGAAGCGCGAGTCTCGCAAATCCACTCGGCGGCACTGGTTCGCCTGCGCGCCCGGATGCGCTGCCTGCTGGAGGGCACGCCCGCCCAAATACCCGGCCTGCCCGCCGCTCAAACCGGGCCTACGGAGAACGCATGGAGAAGATACTAAGCCAGGAGGAAATTGACACGCTATTCCGGGCGGCGCAGGGGCGCGCCGCAGAGAAAGCCGCTCCGCCTCCCGTTGCCGAACAGCATAACCTGACGGCATGTAATTTCCGCCAATCGGCCCGAATATCCAAGGAGCAGATCCGCTCCGTCAGCCAGTTGCACGAGCTTTTCGCGCGCAACCTCACACACTCGCTGGGCGCCTACCTGCGGTTGGCTTTCGAAGTGAATCTGGTTTCCGCCGAACAGCTCACTTACGGCGAATTCCTCCAGCGCATTCCGGAAGTCACTTACCTGGTGTCCATGTCGCTCCATCCCATGGAGGTTTCCGCAGCCATCGAGATCGATCTCTCGCTGGCGTTTCCGATGATTGACGTGCTGCTGGGAGGACCGGGACGGCCGGAAGCGGAGGTTCGTGAAATCACGGAAATCGAGGAACAGATTCTGGAAAGCGTGGTGAAAATCATCGGCCGCGAGCTCGAGAACACCTGGCAACCCGTGCTGGAGGCGCAATTTGCCTTTGATCAGCGTCTTCGCCAGGCGGACATCGCCCGCCTGATGCCGCCCACCGAGAAGATTCTGTGCCTCAGTTTTGAAATCCGCATGCCGGAGGCGCGCGGGATGCTGAATGTCGCTCTGCCCGCCGCCGTCGCCAACGCCCTTTTGCGCAAGCTCACGCAGCAGGCTTCCTATCGAAAACAAAGGGGCTCAACCGACAGTACTTCGCAACTGCGCAAGCGCCTTGACCATTGCCGGTTTCCCGTGCAGTTGGTTCTGCAGGGGCGGGACGTGCACCTCATGCAGATTCTTTCATTGAAGTTGGGTGACGTGCTGAATCTGGAACGCTCCCTGAGTATGCCCGCGCAACTGGTGGTGAGCGGCAAACCGTTGTTCACCGCCCGCCCGGTTCGCACCAGCCTGCGCCGCGCCGCCCAGGTGGAAGAGCGCGTGCGATCGCTCGACACGGTTCATAAGGAGGTCGTATGAGCGCTGCAAATTCCGGCGCGCAAAATCCCGCACAAAACCCTAAGGTGCAGGAATACCTGAAAGCGTGGGGCGCAAGCATCGGCCGCGTCCTACAGGAAGTTGCGGGGACGTTGCATACCCCCGCGGAAATTTCGCCCGAAGCCACCCAGGCGCTGCTCGGCCTTCCGGGTGAGTCGCGCGCCTCGGTGCAGTTTGAGGCGACGCAGCGCCTTTCGGGAAATCAGGGATTCGTTCTGTCAAAAAAGGATGCGGTGCGGCTGGGGCAACTGTTGCTCGGCGAGCCGGAGGACGAAAACGCGGAAATGAAAGAGGACCATCGCGATGCCGCAGGGGAATTATTCCGCCAATTCGCGGGCGCCGCCGCTTCCGCCCTCCAGGATTTGGCGGGAGGGGAGGTAAGTTTCAAATGGGTGGGGATGGAGCCCCTGGTGGGTGAGCCCGCCCTGCAAGCCGGAATGCAATGGACCTGCACCGGAAAGACTCCCTTGACGATGGTGGTCCAGCTCAGTTCCACGCTGGTGACGGCCTTGAACCCAGCGCCTGTACCACCGTCGGCCCCGCCGCTCGACCTCCCCGCCCACGCTCCGGCCTATGTCTCGCCCGTGCGCGATCCCAAGCTCGATCTGCTGATGGAGGTGGAATTGGAAGTGTCCTTGCGATTCGGCGAACGCCAAATGGCGCTGCGCGAGATCCTGGACCTTAGCGCCGGGTCGGTAGTGGAGCTTGACCAGAACGTCCAGGACCCGGTGGAACTTCTGGTGGGGGAAAAAGTTGTGGCTCGCGGGCAGGTGGTGGTGGTTGACGGCAACTACGGGCTGCGCGTTATGGAAATCATCAGCCCGATGGAGAGAATTGAGTCGCTGAAAAGTTGATTGAATCATCGTAGTGTGGTGCGCGAGTAACCACCCCCGGCGGTAACGCGCCATCCCCTCCTGAATCAGGAGGGGAGCTTCTACGGGCTCCCCTCCTCGGGTGAGGAGGGGCAGTCCCGCAAGGCGGGACGGGGTGGTCTGAACAAGAAGACGAGTAGTTCGCGCCCGAGCCGGAATGATCAAACCTGAAATTTTCGTGCGCAGTTGCGAGTTGCCGGATTGCCCCAATCGCCGGGGATTGTGGCGTGCTCTGCTCGAGCCGCAGCGCGGCTATTCACTCGAGGGACGCTGGTATTGCAGTCCCGAATGCTTTGAGAACGCTGCCACGCTGGCAATTCGCAAGCTTATCGCGGGCATGGGACGGCCGCTGACCAAACCGCACCGCGTCCCCCTGGGGCTGTTAATGCTCTCCCGCGGTTTGGTGGATGACGAGCAACTTAAAAAGGCCTTGCGGGCGCAGAAGGAATCGGGCGGCGGACGCGTGGGGGAATGGCTGCGCCACATTGGCGCGGTAAGCGAGGAGCAGGTGACGCGAGCTCTCGGCTTGCAGTCTTCCGCCGCGGTTTTTCCGCTCGAGCGCAGCAAGCGTTACCTGGAATGCGCGCACATGGTGCCCTTCCACCTGCTGGAGGCGGCGGAAATGATTCCCGTTCACCACCTGCCGGCGAGCCGCCACCTCTATGTGGCGTTTGGCGACCGCATCAACCACTCGGCGCTCTTTGCGCTGGAAAAAATGCTGATGTGCCGCACGGAGCCGTGCCTGGCGGTTAAATCCTTGATACAGAGAGCGCTCGAGGAACTCCGCAGGCAGCCCCAGGAAATGGAAACTCTCGCCGCAGGCATCGCGGACCCCCAGAAAATGGCAGGGACAATCCTGGATCATGCCGAGACCCAGGCCGCCGCAGACGTTAGAATTAGCGGTTTTGACGGCTACATTTGGGCGCGCGTTCTTTCCCCGCCTTCACACACGGACTTGCTTTTCCAAATTCCAAGGACTTCACGCACCGTTCCGTCCGAGCCGGCAAAATAACCCTGTAGCGCGGGCGTCCCCACCCGCGTTTTGAAAGAGCTCCAAGCCAGGTTTGGGTTTCCTCCCATTCGTAAGTGCGATTGTCCCGACGCGCGTCAGCGTTGTGAATGAAATTTGATTAAACCTCTGTCGTTTCACATTCTAAAACGCGGGTGAGGACGCCCGCGCTACAGGGTTTGCAGATTGCTTCATTGAAGGATTACTCCTCGACACCAACTGCTGCCCCTTATCCTTTACCATACTCGACCCCGAATTGACTTCCGCCATTCGGTCGGCTACGCTGAAATTCCGGGCAAAACCGTGGGTTTAGCACGGCGTCAGAACACTGAGGCACCGCGAATTTACTGGGCAACATGAAGCGCGTCTATTTCGACAACAACGCCACCACGCCTCTCGCGCCGGAAGTGTTGGAGGCGATGCGGCCCTACCTGGTGGAGGACTATGGCAACGCTTCCTCCATCCACTGGTTCGGGCAGCGCGCCAAGGCGGGCTTGGAAAAAGCTCGCGAGCAGGTGGCGCGCCTGCTGAACGCGCGGGCGAGCGAGATTGTCTTCACCAGCGGCGGCACGGAATCGGACAACGCGGCGATTCTCGGCATCGTGGAAGCGTCGCGTGCCGAGCAGAAGCACGTGGTGACCACGGCCATCGAGCATCCCGCCGTGCTCTCCACCGCCAAGGCGCTCGAACGGCACGGCGTCGGCGTGACCTTCGTGCGTGTGGGTTCAACTGGAGTTGTTGATCCCTCGGACATCGCTGCGGCCCTTCGACCGGGAACCGTCCTGATCAGCGTGATGCACACCAACAACGAGCTGGGCACGATTCAGCCTCTCGAAGAAATCGGCCGCATCGCTCAGGAGCGTGACGTCTACTTCCACGCGGACGCGGTGCAATCGACGGGCAAGATTCCCCTCGACGTTCACAAGCTGGGCGTGGATCTGCTCTCGCTTTCCGCGCACAAGCTAAACGGGCCGAAGGGCGTGGGCGCGCTCTACGTGCGCAAGGGAACAGTTCTGCGCGCGCTGATGCACGGTGGCCACCACGAGCGCGACCGCCGGCCGGGCACGGAAAACGTGGCGGGCGTCGTGGGCCTGGGTGCAGCGGCGGAAGCGGCGCGCGCGCACCTAGAGGAAGAGGGCGGCCGCGTGTCCAATATGCGTGATCGCCTGGAGGCGGGAATTCTAGCCTGCGTGCCTTACGCAAAAGTAAACGGAGACCGCGCGCATCGCGTGCCCAACACCACCAACCTGACGTTCGATTATCTCGAGGGCGAAGGGTTCGTGATTGCCATGGACCTGCGCGGCATCGCCTGCTCCACGGGCTCGGCGTGTTCGTCAGGGTCGCTCGAACCCTCGCATGTGCTCACCGCCATCGGACTCCGGCCGGA
>JASHTO010000346.1 GCA_030040515.1 Terriglobia bacterium | reverse complement strand
ATTCCAACCCTTCCTGGCGTGCCACCCGAAGCTGTACAAGGAGATGGAACACGCTCTGCCGGCGGACGTCCGGGTCATTTGGAGCATGCTGGAGCAGCCGGCCAATTGCCGCGCGGCGATGCAGTTCACTCGAATCCTCCGGGAGCATCGGATCCAAATCCTGCACTCGCACATGTTTCAAAGCAGCCTCGTGGCTTCTCCCCTGGGCTGGATGTGCCGTGTGCCCGTCATCATCGAAACTTCTCACGGCGCGGAGCGGTGGCGGAAGGGATGGAAAAGCCGTTTCTGGGCGGATCGAATCATCAGCAGGTTTGTGACTTACCACATCGCCGTTTCCGAGGCCAATGGGAAGTTTCTTGTCGAAACCAAGGGGCTTCCGCGACGGAAAGTCGTCGTCATCCGCAATGGATGCGATCCGGCTCGGTTCTTTCCCGGCCGGCCTGAACCCGCCGGGCTCCGGCAAGCCCTGGGGTTCGGCGAGAACGACCCCGTGCTGCTCATTCCGGCCCGCCTGGAACCACAAAAAGGACATTCCATCTTTTTGTCGGCTCTTCCCTCGGTGCTCAGGGAGTTTCCTCAATTGAAAGTCGTTCTGGTTGGAGACGGAATCCTGCGAAAAGAACTCGAGGCGCAGGCCGCAAGCTTGGGTTTGAACGCCAACCTCAGGTTTGTCGGTTATCAATCGAACATGGCGGACTGGTACGCCTTCGCGGACCTCATGGTTTTGCCTTCACTCTACGAAGGCCTTCCCCTGGTGGCCATGGAATCGTTGGCTGCCGGATGTCCGGTGGTGGCGACGGCGGTGGACGGCACTCCTGAGGTGGTCATTCATGGGAAGACCGGCTTAACGGTTCCGCCCCGCGACCCCATTCAGCTTGCGGAAGCCATTTGCCAAATGTTCCGGCATCCGGAAATGCGCGAATCCATGGGGCGGTGCGGCAGAGAGTTCATCATGGCGGAGTTCACGCTGGCAAAGCAGGTTCGCGAGACGGCGGATCTCTATCGGCTTGCCTGGGACCAATGCAGGCGCGGTGTTGGCGATCCCCGCCACGGAATGAATTCAGTAAGCGCGCCATCGCCAGAAGCCGCGGCGTTTCGCCACTAGGAAATCAGGAGAGTTGTGCCAGAGAGGTACGAATGAAGAGTGTGGCCAATTTCGACAGGGTGCCTCGTGCGAATGTGCTCCGCGATTCGCAGGCTGCCGTCGATCCCATCGCTCAGGTGGTTCGCGAGACCGTGGCCGTAGCTGTGGAGCACGCCGGTCAGAGGTTGAAGGCCATCATCCTGACCGGAAGTGCCGCAAGGGCTGAGTCGACCGCCCTAAGTGTAGCAGGAGGTTGGAGTTTCCTGGGCGATTGCGAATTCGTTTTGGTTTTCAAACCGGGCGAACTCCTGGTAAATGCGGAGAAATTGTCTGGAATTCAGAGGGAAATCGAGCGTCGCCTTCTGCGCATCTGCATTGCCTGCCCGGTGGGGTTAAGCCCGGTTCATCCGAGCTACCTGGCGCGCCTCGGTCCGCAAATCTATAGCTTTGAGTTGAAGCAATGCGGCCGCGTGGTATGGGGTGACCCGGACATTCTCGCCTTGATTCCGGATTGCTCCGTGGCCGACATCCCGCGCGCGGATGCGTGGCGGCTGTTGTGCAACCGCATGATCGAGCAGTTGGCAGTGGCCGGCAAGGACCCGCTGCCCGCGCCTGAGCCGTCACTCCAGCCCGACTACCAAACGGTGAAGCTGGCTTTGGACCTTGCCACTTCATTCCTGCTTTTTTGCGGAGAGTACGCGCCCAGCTATCAGGAACGCAGCGCCCGCCTGCTGAAGCTTGCTGAAAAATCCAGTCAGATTCCCGGGCAGCCCTTCGGTCTCTGGCCATTTGCAGAACTTGTGCAGAGGCTGACGTGCTGGAAGATTTGTCCCGTCTCGGGAGAGGCCGAATCCTTCCCCTCGCTTCAGCCCACCGTGTGGGATTATGCCGGGCGTCTTTGGAAGTGGGAACTCCGTCAGCTCATTGGCGAGTCGGCGGATCCCAACCCGATGCACCGCTGGATGGAGCTTCAGCCGCGGCGCGAGCGATTGCAGGGCTGGGCCAGCCTGGCGCGCCGATGCGGATGGGTGAAGAGCTTCGCGCAATCACCCCGCTGGTGGCGTCTTGGCCGGCGGGCCTCTCCTCGCTACTGGATTTACGCGGCGGCGGGTGAGTTATTTCTCTGGCTTCCGTACCTCGTGGGGGACGGCGAACACATATTTCCGAACCACTCGCTTGAGACCTGGCGCGATTGGCTTCCCGTGCGCCCGCGCGAAGAGTCGAGAATTTCCTGGCGGCAACTCGCCCGCGACATCAACTCGAATTACCAACAATTTCTCATGGGGACAATTTCATGAACTCGGCAGAACAAAAGGATGGGGACATTCTGGTCAGCATTGTGATTCTGAATTACCGGCGGCAGGATGCGCTGGTCCGCTCGCTGGATTCCGCGCTCTCCCAGGAGTACCGCAACCTCGAAATCATCCTGGTGGACAACGGTTCTCGGGACGGTGTTGCGGATTCCCTGGCGGGACATGCTCCGGGGGTCAAGCTGGTCAGTCTCCCTTATAACCTTGGCCCCTGCGGCGGCAGGAACGCGGGAATCCGCGAGGCGAAGGGTGAAATCATCATGACGCTCGATAATGACGTCTATCTGGATTCGCCCTTCGAAGTTTCCAAAGTCGTTCAGAAGTTCGCCGAGCGGCCGGACGTTCACCTGCTGGCGTTCCGGGTGATCGACGCGGACACAGGCATGCTGCGGACACGGGAATGGTGCCATCCCCGCCCCTGGATGGACTGCTCCGACACGGAATTTGAATCGAACTTTTTCCCCGAAGGCGCCTCGGCTTTTCGCCGCGAGGTTTTCGAGAACGCGGGCTTGTATTTCGAGCCGCTCTTCATCGGCGTAGAAGGGCACGATCTTGCTCTGCGCATCCTCGACCGCGGCTACAGGATTTTGTACACCCCGCAGGTTCGGGCCCGCCATTTAATGTCGCCCGCAGCGCGCACCTCCGACCGCCCCTATTATTTCTACACCCGCAACTACATCTGGATTGCGCGAAAGGATTACCGCTGGCTCGCCGGCATGAAATTCCTGATTCCCAAACTTCTCATGATGCTCTATTTCACCCTGCGATCAAAACGTTACGGAGCATTTCTGCGCGGCATCCGCGACGGGTTCAAGGCCTGGTGGAAGCTGGGGCGCGACCGCACGCCCATCGGCCCTTCAACGGAAAAATACCTGGGCAACCTGGAAAGCTACCGGCCCAATTTAGTCGTGCGCCTCAGCCGCCACCGGCTGGAACCGCAAATCTGAAGATTTTCGTTTCACGCGCCAGGTGAGCGCAAGCCCTATGATTTTTTTCTATCTTCTGGTCGCCGTCATGCCGCTGGAAAGCCACCCGCTGTGGGGCAACTTTATCGGCGCGCTGACGGTTACCAAATACATTGGAATCGCCTCGCTGAGCTACGCCGTCTGGTACGGTACGCGGCGCGGATTCATGCGCGAAGGCTTTCGCTCGCCGCTGCTGGTGTGGTTTCTTCTGCTCTTCATCATGGCGAGCGTTTCCTATCTGTGGAAGGGCGTCCCGGTTCTCTGGTACATGAGCCCGCTCTTCACCTACCTCTCCTTCCTTTTTCTGTTTTTCGTAACCGTCTCGCTGGTTGACACGCTCCCTCGCCTGAAGATGACGCTGCTGGTGGCGATCGCTTCGATGGCGATCGCTTCGCTCTATGTCATCCGGGAATGGCAGAAGTTTCACAATCTTTATCCGGGCTTCCGGCCGGGTTATGTGACGGGCGACCCGAATTATTTCTGCCTTTCCGCCGTAGCTTGTCTGCCGATCACCTCCTACTTCATGCGGGAGGGCCACACGAAGTTGGAGAGGGCCTACAGTCTGGTCTGCTCCATCCTGATTCTCGCCGCCTTCATGCTGGCGGCTTCACGCGGTGGGTTTATCGGCCTGGTGGCGGCCTCTCTCTGCGTGGTGTGGCAGTCGAAGCAGCGGGTACGGAATCTGGCGCTGCTGGGCACGCTCCTGCTCCCTCTGCTGCTCCTGATGCCCGCCTCGCCGCTCGTCCGTCTCCTCCATCCCAGCTACGGCGATGAGATGGGCAAGAGCACGCGGTTGGAGCTTTGGGCCGCCGGGCTGCGGATGATCGAACAAAATCCCGTCACCGGCGTGGGTCTGGGTAATTTCAAACCTCTGGTGACGAATTACGAGGCTTCGGGCATCGATCTGGAAAAGATCGCCCACAACACCTACATCGAATACGCCGCGGAAATGGGAGTTCCCGCCCTCGCCGTCTTCCTCATCATCCTGGGGATCTCTCTCCGAAGCTTGAGGCGAATTCTGCGTGATGCCGGCCCCCGCACGCCCGGCATTCTGCTGGATGCAACGCAGGGAATCTACGCCGGACTGGCGGGAGTTACCGTAGCAATCCTCTTCCTCTCCGCGGAGCGGCAAAAATTCCTCTGGATGCTGGTTTTCCTCACCGTATGCCTCGAATCTCTCGCGCGCGAAGTTCATGAAGAGGAGAAGCCCGGCGACGCACCCGTTGACTTTGAGGAGGAGACTGGCGATTTCGAGCCGGCGTTGGCGGAAGTGGACCACTCGTGATGAAAACGTTCATCAAACGCCGATGGAGGGTATGGGCCGCCGCCCTGTGCGCGGTCTTCGCCGCGGCGCCATGGGCCGCGCCGCGCGTTTCGCCGGGCATGTCGTCGAGCAAGGCCGAACCCAACCCAACTCTTGCCTTCGATCGTTTCGGCGGTGTTCGCCCGCGCGTGACCCGGGGCACGGGATTCTTCCGCGTCGAGAAAATCAACTCCCGCTGGGCCATGATCTCTCCGGATGGAGATCTCTTTTGGATGCGGGCCGTTTATGCGGTCGATTGGAACGATGGCGGGGCCGTCGCGCAGGAGGCATTTCAGGAAAAGTATCATGGAGATGAGTTTGCT
>JASHTO010000345.1 GCA_030040515.1 Terriglobia bacterium | reverse complement strand
TCCGATTCCTAAACCTTTCCTGGTACGGAGCGATCAACTACGGGCACCTCGCGCCGGCCCCCTTTAAAACCTTGTTGGCGGGCGCCGTCGACCCGGAGGTCTATCACGGCTGGCCCGGCCACGTTCCCGACGTCTTTGACCCGAATTTTGAAATTTACGCGCGGAACCTCGCCGCCGACAAGAGAACCGGTTCCTCCGACACCGTCTTTACGGAGAAGTCCTGGTCGGGAGGCGATCCGCAACCAAGCCTTGTGAACACGGCGTGGCTGATCGGCACCACGCCCGACGACAGCGACAACCTGTTCGGCTTCGGGCCGGGGCCGGAGATCCCGGGCCGCGACAGCGTGATTCATCCCCACATCGGATGGATCGTCGCCGTCACCCGGCCTTTGCAAACCAGGAACACGGAAGTCGGCGCGGTGGTGGGCACGAAGCAGACGGTGGAATACAAGGATCCGACCGTCTATGCCAAGCGCGCCTGGCGGGATTATCTGGAAAAAAAATACGGAACCATCGCCCGGCTGAATTCCGCCTGGGGCTCAAATTACACCACCTTTGATTCCGACGGCGGCTGGCCCCGCGGCCGGGGGCTGTTGGACGAAAGCGGCCGCCACTCCTGGATCGGCAACGACCCGATTCGACTGTCCACAACCGCCCCCGCGGTCAAAACCGACCTGAACGCCTTCCTGGCCATTTACGCCGATCGCTACTTCCGTGTTGTGCATGATGCCGTGCACGCTGCGACGCCCCATCAATTGTTGTTCGGCCCGGCCGTGCTGGATTCACACGACGGCTTGACGCGGCCGCAAATTCTCGAGGCCGCGGGGCGATATTGCGACGCGCTCCAGATCGGCGCGGACCTCAGCAATCCCCAGATCATCGACAGGACCTACGCGCTCACCGGCAAGCCCCTGTTTGTCTGGATGGGACTGAGAGCCAATGCGGATTCTCCCATGCCCGGACGCCTGCACGAGTTTTTCGACCTCGACACCCAGGCGCAACGCGGCGCGCGTTACGCGCAAGAGGTCCGGAACTTTTTTTTTCATCGCACACCCGATGGGACGTTCCCCCTGGTGGGCCTCGACTGGTGGGAATACATGGACAAGGCCGGCGAGGCAGCGAATTGGGGGCTGGTGACGGCGCGCGACAATGCTTACGACGGGCGGGAGGACGCGGTGGCGCGCGGAAAGGATGACAAAGGTTTTCCGATCGGCGGTGAAGTCCGTAACTACGGTGATTTCCTTTCCGCGGTGGTGAAAGCCAACGGCGAGATCAGCCGCCAATTAGCCGAGGCGGCGTTGAAACAGTAGCGGCGGTCTCCGACCGCCGTAGGGGCATGCCATGGCATGCCCCTACGAAAAGGAAAATTCTCAACTTCATGCTGAGGAACATCTTCTCAAATTGGCTGGCGTTGGTCCTGCGGGGGATTATTTCCGTCATCCTGACCCCCCTCCTGATCCGCTATCTGGGGGATTTTAATTTCGGCCTCTGGGTTCTGGTGATGTCGGTGGTGGATTATGCCGGCATTCTGGATTTGGGAATCCGGCCAACCCTGCATCGGTTTGTCGCCCGATTAACGGGAACCGGCGACCGCCGGGGCTTGAACGAAGTCATCAGCACCGCGATCACCGTCAGCACCGCCATGGGCTGTCTGGTGGCCGTGCTCACGGTCGTGTGCCAACCGGTGATTCCGCGATTTTTCAGTGTGCACGGGGCCGCCGCTGCCGAATTCCGCGGCCTCCTTCTGCTGCTGGGGCTGAACGTCGCGGTGCTCCTCCCGGCACGAGTATTGGGAGCATATTTGTGCGGATTAGAGCGGTTCGATCTCTACAACGCCATGGATGTGGCGTCGGCGGTCATCCGCGGCGCCCTCATCATCGTTATTCTCCACTTTGGAGCGGGCGTTGAGGGAGTTGCGCTGGTCAGCCTGGGGACCTCCGTCCTGCTCCTGATTCTCAACTGGATCTCCGTTTATCACGTGGATCCCGAGATTTCACTCGATCCCCGCCAGGCTACCTGGGCGAGGACCCGCGAGCTGGGAACTTACAGCTTCTATCTTCTGTTGACCACCGCGGGCGACTACCTGCGGTTCTACACCGACTCGATCGTCATCGCCCGGCTCCTCAGCGTTGCCTTGATCACCCCCTTCAATGTGGCGGGGCGATTGATGGAATACTTCAAATCCATCGCCGTGGGACTCGCGGGTCCGCTGATGCCGCGCATGAGCTCGCTAGAAGGCCAGGGGAAGAATAAAGACTTGCAGGTGGTTTTCCTGAACGGAACGCGTGCCACGGCTCTGCTCAGCTTCATGATCGGACTGCTGCTCTGGATCGATGGGAAGGCGCTACTTCAGCTTTGGGTGGGCGAGCGTTTTGTATCGAGTTATTCGCTCCTGATCGTGCTCACCGTCGGGTACGTCTCGACCATCGCCCAATACCCGTCCAACTGCCTGCTCTACGCCCTCAACCGGCACCAACTTCTCGGCTTGTGGACGCTTGCGGAAGGGGCGGTGAATCTGGTTCTGAGCATCTATTGGGCGCGAAGCATGGGCCTGGTGGGTGTGGCGCTGGGAACGGCCGTGCCCATGCTCTTTACGGGGCTGATTCTGATGCCCGTGTACGTCCTCTGGGTGCTGAAGTTGCCTGCCGCCCGCTACGTGCGGGAAGGACTGTTGCGCCCCTTGGGCGTCTTCACCTTTGCGGCAGGCGTATGTGCCCTGGCGCTCCGCCCCGCTGCCACGACGAAAATGTGGAGCTTCGCGCTCGTAGTGTCCGGGCAGGTGCTTCTGTTCGCGGCGGCCACCTTCACGTTCGGAATCAAACCGTTCGAGCGGCAGCAGTTGACTGGGGCCCTCCGCCTGCGGATTCAAATGCTCGGGTTGTGGGCAGGCGCTGCCGCACCCCTTAACGCCCAGGTAGAGGCGAGTAAAAGGGAATGGTCGGAACTGGAACCGCCGCTAAGCCCGCCCGTGGAAGAACTCGTTGGCCCAAAGGAGTCGCATGGGGAGCGGTAACAATGTGGGCAGGTGGCATGGGCATCGTGCCCATGAAACCGTAGGGACGGTCCTCGCCCTGCGGCCCAAAGCCTTCGGGCGACGGGTCGTGGCCGTCCTGGGGCAACCACAAGGGTT
This sequence comes from Terriglobia bacterium, assembly GCA_030040515.1. Lineage (GTDB taxonomy): Bacteria > Acidobacteriota > Terriglobia > UBA7540 > UBA7540 > Bog-366. Next base: position 617 of record JASHTO010000345.1, on the reverse strand, counting down.
GCCCCTACTACGGGCCGGAGTTCCCTCGCGGCGAAAAAGCCCTCACCCGACCTCCTCCGTCGGCCACCCTCTCCCCTGGGAAACGGAGACATGAAATGAACATCGCCCTGGTAACCCAGGCTCTTCCCTATCTTCCCTGTCAGGATGGTTTTCGCCTGATTGGCGCCAACCTGCTGCGCTGCCTTTCCCGGCGCCACCAAGTCGATCTGATTTCACTTCTGAGGGAGGACGATTACAACCATCTGGGATGGGCGCGAAAACACTGCGCCACGCTCGACGTTATTCCCGTTCAGGAGAGCAAGACCGTGCTGACGCCATTCACGCTTTTCAGCACCTATGCGTGGGGAAAACCGCTGCGCTATCGCCGCCGGTTTTCCGAAATGTTCTCGCAGGGAATTCAATCCCGCCAATGGGACGTCCTGCACGTGGAAGGAAGTTATGCCGGCGGCCTGATTCCCGGCAAGCTTTCCCTTCCCCGCGTGCTCTCCTTGCACGACTCCTGGAAACTGCGCTGCCAGCAGATGGCGGCTTGCGGGGCATCGTGGCGCGAACGGCTTCGTTTCCGTCTCCTGAACCAAATCGAAGGGCGCTACGAGCGGCTGGTGTATCCGCGCTTT
>JASHTO010000344.1 GCA_030040515.1 Terriglobia bacterium | reverse complement strand
TGCGTGAGGTCCACGGCTTCAAGCATTTCGCCCACCAGCGCTTTGCGCCGTTCGGCCGGGACGCCGTAGAGCTTGGTGTGAATGAGCAGGTTCTCCTCCGCCGTGAGCTCGGGGTCCGAGGTCATCGCCTGCGGAATTACTCCGATGGAATTCCGCACACCCTCCGCATCCTTGCGAACATCGTGTCCCGCCACCGTGGCGGAGCCCTCGGTGGGTGGCGTCAGCGTGGTCATCATCCGAATCAGCGTGGTCTTGCCCGCGCCGTTCGGCCCCAATAGACCAAAGAGCTCTCCTTGGGCCACAGCAAAACTGATGTGGTCAACGGCGAGAAAACTGCCGAATCGCTTTGTCAATCCGTTTACTTCAATCGCGTTCATGAATCGGCCCCTGGGACATTAGAAATGTAGCCAATGATGCTCGCCGGGCGGCGGGGGTAGAAGCACATACGCCGTCATGCCGGTGAACAGCTCACGATTGGGATTGGGGATCGCTACTTTGATTTCGAAAGTCTTGATATCGCGCTTGGTGCGACTGACGTCGCGCTGCGTGGCAAAATCGCCTTCCACCCCTTTGTAAAAAACCGTTCCCTCAATCACCTCGCCGGACGGGAGCCGGACTTTCAGCTTCTGGTCGAACCTCACCTGATCGATGTAAGTCTCTTCCACATCCGCCTGCACCCAGAGATGATCGATGTCGAGCACCGTGACAATGGGACCCCCCGCCTGCACGGTTTCGCCGGGAAGGGCCACGCGCGTGGACACGATTCCGTCCGAGGGGGCAAAAACCTCGGTGTAATCGAGCTGAGTTTGCGCCTGGTCTTTCTGCGCGACGGCCTGGGCCAACTGCGAGCGCGTGGCGGCGATATCCGCCTGCTGGACCTCCACCTGCTTGCGATTGGCTCGCGCCACTTCCAATTGCGCCTCGGATACGCGCACCTGATCTTCCAGGGCATTCACGTTGGCTTGTGAGCCGAGATAATTCTGCTTGGCGGTGTCGCGCTCTTGAGCGGTCAGCACGCCGTCGTTGTAGAGCCCCTCATCGCGCTTGTAGGTAATTTCATTCAAAGCCAGCGTCGCCTCCGCCTGCTCAAGCTGCGCGTGTGCCGCCTTTACTGCCGATTCCGCCTGCTGAAGCGAGGCGGAAGTCTGCTGATCGTCCATGGTTCGCGTTTCGTCCGATTGGCGGAGGCGAGCCTCAAACGTGTGAATGTTGGCTGCGGCGGAGTCGCGCGCCGCGGTAAGGTCCCGGGGGTCGATTTCAGCAATCAACTCACCCTTCTTCACCGATGACCCCTCCTGCACCAGCAGGCGTTCCAGTCGCCCCTGGACGAGGGGGCTCGCGATGTAATCATTGCCCATGATGATCCCGGTGAATTGGAGTTCATTCCTGTTCGGCACCGTCAGCACGTAAACCACCAGCGCAACGCAGAAAATAACCAGTAGAAATATGAAGAAGCGGGCGATTTTCATCGAGTCCTCGCAGGTGTTCGAAAGAGTCCGTGTTGGAGAAAGTCCAACACCGCGCGGCGCCGGGCGGCCACACGTGAGGGTTTCAGGGGATTGCAGCGCCAAAGCTCCGTCACCACGGGCGCAGCCGCGAAATAGAACACTGTAATGGCCACGAGGGTGAGCACGGTTTGCGGCGAGTCCACCTCGCGGAACTCTCCCCGGGCAATGCCGTCTCGGATCGTGGCGCTCAGGCGATCGTGCAGCGGGCGATAGTATTCATCCACCAGCCCCGCCAGCCCCGGACCACGGCTCATGAGCTGGCGCTGCACCAACCGGGGATAGTTGGGGTGGGTCGCGACGAAATCGAAATAACTATTCACGTAATTGAGCAGCCGCTGGCGCGGCGGACCTGGTTCATCCAACTTCCCGCCCACTTGATCGCGCAATTGGCTGAAGAGCATCTCCAGGGTGAAGCGGTGAAGGTCCTGCTTGCTCCGAAAGTAGTAGTAGAGCAGCGCTTTATTGACGCGCGCCGCGCGGGCGATTGCGCCCGTGCGCGCTCCCTCCATGCCTCGTTCCGCAAAAAAGGCCTCCGCGGCGCTGACAATGCGCTGAACGGTTCCCGGACGTTTGGCGTGAGCCAGCGCGTGGGGCAGTTTGCGCCCCATCCGGCGAAGCTCCGCGCTGAAGGGCGAGGTTGACGATTGGGGGTTCATAGCGGTCACAATTTAACTAACCGTATAGTTAACTTAAAGGACCCAGCATAACCTTCTTTCCCGAAATCTGTCAAGCCCGATTTGATGACGTTTGAAAGTGGAAAATATTTTTGAAGGGGAAAAGTTTTTCTGGGTGTCTTCTCCTGCCGAAGACTGCCCAGAACTGTTGGATGTCAGGGATGACGCGGCCGGCGGGCAAAATTGGGGGCGGGTTCGACCTTTCGCAGGTTTCGTGCGCGCTAGCCGACTGGAAGGGAATTTGCTTTGGGAGTTAACGCGGCAGACGATTATCCAGGAAGTCGGAAATCTGCTGCGCGGCCGGCGGGTCGAGGTTCGCAAGCACCACAATGACGTAACCGGACTTGGGATAAATCTTCAAATCGCCATTCATGCCCGGAGCGCCGCCCCCGTGGCCCACATAACCATTGCCGTTTGCGTCGCGCATGTCTTCAAAACCATAAGCATACTTGCCGCCGCGCGCATCCACCTTCCCGGTAATCAGCAAATCCGTTGAGGCGACGTTCAGCAACCGGTGGCCCAAAAGCGCTTAGGCAAATCGGTAGAGGTCGCCGACCGTTGAGTAACCGCCGCCGGCAGAAGTTCCGCGATAGGGCAGCGTATCGATATTGGGAACCCACGCGCCCGTCGCCTCCGACCGCATGTATCCGACCGATCGCCCGGGAACGGGCTCATCCTCAGGCTGTGATCCGCTCAGGGTCATACCGGCGGGTTTATAGACGTGTTCCTGAACGTAGTCGTAGTAGGTCTGGCCGGTGACTCGCTCAATCACAACTCCCAGGAGCAGCATGCCGTAGTTGCTGTACCGCCACTGGGTTCCGGGCTCGAACTCCGGCCCACGCTTGCCGTACAGCGTCATGTAGTCATTGAGCGTGCGCAGCTCCTTGCGGTGCGCGTCAAACTCCGGGCCAAAAATGTCACCCGTGCCGCCGGTGTGGGTGAGCAACTGGTCGATCGTCACTTTGGTTGCGATTTCCTGATTGGGATAGTCGGTGATGTATTTTCCCACCGGGTCGCTGAGATTGATTTTACCGGCCTCCACCAGTTGCAGAATGCTAACGGCGGTGAACATTTTATTCATAGAGCCGATGCGGAAGCGCGTGTCGAGCGTGTTCGGAATTTTCTTTTCGCGATCCGCCATGCCATAAGCCCCGCTGAAAATCACACGGCCGCTTTTTGCCACCAGCACGGCGCCGGAAAACCGGTCGGCCACGGTATTTTTCTCGAGCCGCGCCTTCACGGCGGCAAGGGCCTGAGTTTCAGTGAGGCGGGGAATCTCAAATCCCGCCGGACGCGCGATGGCCATCAATCCCAGTGAAACAATATGGTGCGGCCAGGTGGTTTCAACTTCCAGGGTGAAGTGCGCAAACTGGTCGGAATCGCGCTCTTGAACCAGGCCAGCCACTTGTGTTGCGGAACCTTGCTCAAGCTTGCGAAACTCGAATCCGCCGGTGCGCGCGCGGAAATTCATGTCCTCGTTGAGGCTCTTGACTCGCGCAGGAAAGTTGCTCGCCAGAAATTGCTGGTATTTCTCCCGATCGCCCGAGTTGAAGGCGGCGAGCCAGGCGGCGAACTGGTGAAACGAAGGTTGTTCGCGCGCCGTGGCGACTTCTGCTTCCGTCAGCTCCTTTTCCGACGGGCTCACCTCTGCCGGCTGAAGCAGAATGGAGGAAATGAGGTGCGGTTCCGAGGCCTCCACGTCGATGATGACGCGGACGACTTCACCGCTGGTGCGAGCCCGGGCCAGCGCTTCGAGTCGCACATCTGTGGATTCCACAATTTTCTGAAAATCGAATCCACCCACCTCGTTCCGGATCTGAAGCGTCTGGTCGGCGAAATCGGGAGGCGTATTCGCCGCCATACTCTTCGCCGTAAACGCCTGGAGCGTCGCGCGGTCACCGCTGTCAAAAGCCGCAAGCCACGCCTGAAGTTGCCGGCCCGCCGGCGTGTCCGGGAATTTGAATTCTGCCGGAGCCGGGGACGGGGACGGGGCCAAATGCCCCAGTGCCTTTGCGGCCTGTGGGGGAGCCGTGCCCACGAGCAAAACCAGCAACCACAAAAACTTCCTGAAATGCCGGCGGCCTGAGCGTGAATTGCGTTTCATATACGACTCCTGTATTCCATTTCGCGGCCGGCGGATCTTCAGGTCGCCTGGAAATGGCGATCCCCGAACGTCGCTACAGATTCCGCACCGGCATCATCGGAAATAGATGCTGCATAACGAACGTCACTATTCCCCAACGGCGGCTCGGGGCAAGCTGGCGCGCGCGGCGGGCCTTCGCGGAACGGGCGCGCAGCGCCCCAACACGTATAGATTACCGTTCAATCCGTCTTGGAATCAATTCGATGGGTATTTTGAACAATTTCTGAATTCTGCCTTGACAGAATTTTCCCCGGCTGCAACAATGGTTGCGCCCTCAAGAAGTTTGCACCCATCGAAAATTTTTGCAAGAGGGAGAAAGCGAAGTGGAAATGGTTGGGGCACTTGTTGCGAATGAGTCGCAATTAGGAAGATCGGGGAACGACCGGGCGATCAGCCGCCCATCCCTGTTAAAGGAGTTGACGGCGCGCCGCGTGCGTATGACGTGGCAACGCCGCCTGTTGGTGGGCATTATGCAGGATTCGCCCCGCCACCTGGACGCGGCCAAGCTTCTGGAGATCGCCAAGCGGCGCGATCCGCGCATCGACCGCGCCACCGTGTATCGCACCATCGCGCTGCTGAAGGACTGTGGCCTGATCGACGAGCTCGACCTGATGCACCTGGAGGGCGAGAAGCACTATTACGAAGCCAA
>JASHTO010000343.1 GCA_030040515.1 Terriglobia bacterium | reverse complement strand
AGAAACCGGAGTATCCCGCAGTGGCCAAGGTGAATTATCTTCAGGGTAATGTGCAACTCGAATTGACCGTCAACGGCGCGGGCAAAGTGGCGAAAGTGCACGTGCTGCAGGGTAACCCCGTACTTGCAGAATCGGCTCTGAAGGCTACTCGCCAGTGGGTTTACCATCCCTTCGAGACGCCGTCCGGACCGTCAGGGTTCATCACCACAGTGGAATTGAGGTTCAAGTTGGATAATTGGAGTTCCGAATCGGCTGACCAAAGGGGGGGGAAGGATTTCTTGACGCCGCAGCAGGCTGAGCAGGATTTCATGCGCCAGGTGAAGCCGCCGAAGGTGGTGCGATCCGGTGCCGTGGCACACCAGGAAGATGTGGTTCACATGCGGCTGCTGGTGAACGAACAGGGCGAGGTAGACGACATGGAAACTTCGCCCATGAGTAAGGACCAGTTTGATGCCGCACGCGACGCTCTGCGCAGTTGGACGTTCCAACCCGCTCACTGGGGCACGTTGCCGGTGGCTTCATACCTCAATGTGGATATTCCTGTCAGCACGCCGCCTCTCTCCCGGACTGCTTCGACGCCGACAATAGTTGATCAGGTCCAGCCTTAGAAAGGGTTTCACCACACCTAGGGGCGGCCCTCGTGGCCGCCCTCGGGCAACCACAAGGATTGCCCCTACGGTGTTCAGGGCCACACTCAAATCATAATCAGCCCGTGGCGAATGCCGATGGTAACCGCTTCCGTGCGGCTGCCCGCGCCCAGCTTGCCCATGATGGATGCGATGTGAAACTTGACCGTGTGTTCGGAAATCTCCAGGCGGGTGGCGATCTGTTTGTTGCCCAGGCCCGCCGCGACCAGGCGAAGCACTTCCAGTTCGCGCGACGTCAGCTCATCGACCAGAGTTCCGGAAGCGGCGACCGCAGCCGGCGCATGCAACACGGTTTCCAGGCTGGCGGGATCGAGAACAATCATTCCTGCCGCAGCCGCCTCAATTGCGGCAACAATTTCCGGCCCATCCAGCCGATTAGGAAGCACCGCTTTCACTCCAGCCCGCAGTGCGTCGGCAACGGGTTCGGCGGCCGGGTTGCGCACGAGCAAAACCACTGGGCCGCCCGCGCCCGCCCATTCCACGGCCTCACGCGCTGCGGAGTCCGCAAGAGTGTCAGCTTCCACCAGCAAAACATCCGGCGGTGATTCGGCGTCGACTCCACGATCGCGGGAATCGCCAACCAATTGCAAGGCAGGTTCCGAGCGCAACAGGCTCTCAAGGCCTGCCTTGGCAACGCGCGAGGAAGCTTTGATGAGAACGCGAATCATGCCGCCGTCAGTCGTGATGCCCCCAGGCGCAAATGGGCCGTGCGGACCTTGCCGGGGTCGCCGCGAATGAACTGCAAATGCAGGACGCGCTCACCCTGGCCTTCCAGCGCCGCTTCCAGGTCGTCAAGCGACCCAAGCCGCCGCCCTTCGATTCCCGTGAGTACGTCGCCCTGCCGCAGCGACGCGTACTCAGCCACACTGCCCGAATCCACCTGAAGCAGTACCAGTCCCAATTGCTCGGAACCCGCGACGCGCATCGCGGTGGGTTGCAGCACAACTCCCATGGGAGCCTGATCGAAGTCCCCCGATATCAGTTTTGATACGGTGTTGGCCGGAACGGCAAGGCCCAGGCCCGATGCGATCATGGTATTCACGCCCACCACGTTGCCGCGCGCATCCGCCAGCGGGCCGCCGGAATTCCCCGGCGCCAGTTGCGCATCCGCCTGAATCCACTTGGTGGGACCAAGGCCCGGGTGGCGGCCAATCCCATGCACCACGCCCGTGGTGACCGCGCCCACAAAGCCGAAAGGATTTCCGACTGCGATTACCAACTCGCCTACGCGCAGGTCATCGGAATTCCGCAGCGTAACAGGCACGAGGTTCGTGGTGGAAATGCGCAGCAGCGCCAGGTCGCGACGTGTGTTGCGGCGCTCGACCCGCGCGGGAAACGAATTGCCGTCCCAGAGCTGCACGGAGAGCGCGCCCTCGTGCGCCACGTGCGCGTTGGTGACCACTGCTCCATCTGATTTTACGATGAATCCCGAGCCCTGGGCGCGACGCCTGCTCGTTACCTGAACGGTTGACCGCCGCAGCCGCTCGGCAATTTCGCCGAATCCTTGAATTGCCATGCGAATCTCACTCTCCCGGCCGTTCGCCGATGGTGATCTGGAGGTCGCGCAACGCCCCGGCACGCACCACCCGGGCCTTCACGGTCTTGCCGATTACGCCCGAATCCGAAAACGCTTGCAGGTCTTCGATTCCTTCCACCACCGCGTCGCCCATGCCCACCAGGATGTCGCCCAGCAGCAGGCCCGCGCGGTCGGCCGGCCCGCCGGATTCGACTTTCACGATCATAATTCCACCCTCACCGCGCAAGGAGAGCTTGGCGCGAAGATCTTCCGGAATTGCCACCGGCTGCGCGCCGATGCCGATATATCCGCGCGGGACCCGGCCTTTCGATATAAGAACGTCGACCACTCGATCAATCGTTGACGCCGGAATAGCCAGGCCGGCAATGCGCGAGAGCCCCGACGTGGCGATGCCGAGCAGCCGCCCGCGGCAATCCACCACCGCTGCGCCCGAAGAGTTGGGAAACAGTGTGGCGTCCAGGCGAATGTAATTATCGAGCTGCCCGCCGCGCCAGGTTCGCCACGGGCCGGAGACCGCGCTGATCACGCCCAGGCTGGCGTTCGGTCCGCTGTCCGGCGAGCGTCCCAGAACCAGCGCCAGTTCGCCCGCCTTTACGGGCCCGCCTCCACTGGTTGAAGCCTTGGCTGCCTCCAGGCCTTCGACCTTAAGCGTGGCGATGTCCGTCCCCGCATCCCGCCCGGCGAGAGTCGCCTCCGCGCGCCGGCCATCGGGAAGCGTCACTTGAATGTCCTCATCGCGCCGGACCGTGTGCTCCGCGGTTACGACGATGCCCGGCCGCCAGTGCACACCGCTCGAGGGATAATGCGAGCGCGCATGAACCGCTACAACCCGCGATTGAAATTCCTCCACGAGTTTCGCCAGTTCGTTCGAGAGACTTGCCATTGAACTTTGCATGTGTGACCTCCAAAAACATTTTGCGGTGAATTTGGGTTACGCACATCCGCCAAATGGCTAGGTGGGGGACTGGAACTTTGGAGAGTGCAGGGCGTGGGAAAACGCTCCCGCGCATAGCCGGATCACAAGATTCAACCGATTTCTGTCACTTCGCCGGGCTGCAGTAAAGGCAGGGTTGCCAGGATCGCCGGAACTTTGGGAAGCAGGTCAGGCAGGCGGTTTGAACTGGCTCGAATGACGGCGAGAGAAATTACTCGGCCCGCCAGGTTTTGCTGATATGGCATTCCCTGGTCGATGGTCAGGAGAACCTGCCAGCCGGCCTTTTCGGCCAGCGCCAGCAGTTCACCGTTTGACTTTCCCGCCAGGCCGGCCTGGGGCACGGTCTTGCACTCATG
>JASHTO010000342.1 GCA_030040515.1 Terriglobia bacterium | reverse complement strand
CCCAACGCTCTGGTGGATACGCCGTACAGCGCGACTCTGGTGGCGAACGGAGGATTGCCGCCCTTGTCGTGGAAGCTTTACCTGGGCAGTTTGCCGTTGGGACTGGTATTGCAAGGCAACACCGGAGTGATTTCCGGGACTCCGACCACCGAGGGAACGTACAATTTTCAGGTGGAGGTTTTTGACTCCAGCCCCGTCGCGCAGTACTACATCAGCCCAACGTTGACGATCACCGTAGGCCCTTCGGGACCGCTCGCGCTCACCACCACCTCATTGCTGAATGGCGCGGTCAATACTCCCTATGAAGGAACGCTCGCGACGACCGGCGGAACTCTACCCTTAACCTGGTCAATCACCTCCGGTGCGCTGCCCACGGGGTTGACGCTCAATTCCGCGACGGGAGTTATCTCGGGTGTTCCCTCCAGCGCAACCGGCACCTATAACTTTACGGTGCAGGTGGCGGACAGCAGTACGCCGCAGGAAACATCCTCCGGTTCACTAGGCATCACCCTGGGACCTCAGCCGGCAGCCTGCCCGAGTTCCGGCAATGATTCCGCGCTCAATGGTCAATATGTCTTCACGCTGCGCGGGTACAACGGCACAGGCCTGAATGGAGGCCAGGCAGATGGTACGGGGTTCATCGCCGTGGAGGGCTCCTTCACGGCGGACGGGGCCGGCGACATCATCCTGGGTGAAGCGGACACCAACGGCGTCCTCGGCGCCCAATACGGCAGCATCATTGCGAGCGCCAGCGCTTATTCGGTGGGCCCCGACAACCGCGGCTGCGCCACGCTGGCAACTCCCTTTGGGACGTTTGTCACGCGATTTGCCCTGGGCAACCTTTCCGTGGGTGTTGCCACTCAGGGCCGGGTGATTGAATTTGACGAGCCGGGTCCCAGTGCCTTCGTTGCCGCCGGGCAGATCCTCCAGCAGAATCCCACGGCGTTCATTGCTCCTTTCACCGGCGCATATTCCCTGAAGACCGCGGGGTGGGACCCGTCCGTTTCCCTCGACGTGTCGGCGCCCGTCGCCCATCCCCGAATCGCCTGCGCGGGAATCCTCACCGGCTACCATTACGAATTTGGGTACCTGGAAGAAGACTGCAATGATGGTGGAACCGTTACCAACACGACCCAGACATTTACCGCCACCGACACCACGGTCAATACGTACACTCCCGCGGACAACGATGGGCGCCTCACTGGAATTATGCTGGTGAACGGTAGTCTTCTGAATGTGACGCTCTACTGGGTTTCAACCACGCAGCTCGTGATCATCAACTCCAATACCAGCCCGGTGTTCGGCGGCGATCTGGAGCAGGAACAGGCGCCGCTCGGGAGCACGGGGTTTAGCAACACGGCGCTGAACAATACCGTGGCGGCATATTCCAGCGGGTTGGATTTGCCGGCCTCCGGAACGGCTTTTGGCGACGTCGCGATTGCCACGGAGACCCCCAGCGGAAGCACCTCCATCGCCATTCAGCTCTACCGGAATCAACAGGGAGTCTGGCTGACCCCTGATCCGCAAACCTCCACCTGTACTTATTCGGTGGTTTTGATTGGCCGCATGACCCTGGGGAGCACCTGCGGCGCCTCCACACCCATCGCCTATTTTGAGGGGTTGAACAGCGCCTTCCTGGTGGGCACCGACCCGGCAATGGAATTGGGCAGCTTTGAGCCCCAGACCACGGGCCTTACCACCGCTTCGCTCGCTGGAACCTATTTCGTGGGAACCTCCGAGGTGGTGAACCAGGCCGACCTGGTGGAGGTGGGAGTTGTAACTCTTTCCAGCAATGGGCAATTGACCAGCACCACGGACTCTACCTCGACCTCGAGCCAGGCGATCGGCGCGGCGGAATCCGATACGCTCACCTTGAATTCCAACGGAACGTTCAGCACCGGATCATCCAATGGAACGGTGGTGGGAATTGCCGTTTCCGGGAGCAAGTACGTGATCGTGGGCAATGCCAATTCCACGTTCCCCACGCTGCTGGTGGCTCAACAGTAGGGCGTGGATCGCTCGCGGCCTCCTCTTCTGCTCAACACTGTGGACTCTTGTTTCTAGGCTATCAATAGCCCCGACTCTTCTGCCGCGCGGACGAGGAGGGTAGCCACGGTCAGGGCTTTTCTGACCGTGGGTTCGCGAGTCGTGGACAAGCCCACGGTCAACCCGCGCTGCGAGTTGACCGTGGCTACCCCTCGCTCCCCGCCCTGCTCCGCCGTCGGCCGGCAGCCCACGCCGGATTCCCTCATCCCGCCTGCCCAAACCGCCGATAAGCAACCATGAAGGAGTTAGCAGGCCGAACACGCGCCGCGCGAGTTGCGCTGCGGATTGGGAGACATAAGGATGAAGGGCATGTTCGGAGCGCGCGGCGCAGCCCGAGCGGACCGGGGCATGTGCGCCAGCCCGCCGTTGTCCCACCCGAGGGGCCGCATCGCGAGGCCGCTTGACGGCATTTCCCCTCATGCCCATCGAGGGCGGGAATTCCCCGTTCCTGGGGGCGAGGCCGCGTTGAGAAATCTCGCGGTCATTATGTGCGCCTGCGTCGCGATGTGCGCGTGCGGAAGCGGTGGAACGAGCGGCGGAGGCGGGGGGGCCGCGACACCCTCTGTCTTGGTTTCCATTTCCCCCGCCACGCAGACCGATATTGACCAGGGGCAGAGCGTGCAGTTCACGGCCACCGTGCAGAATGACCCGAGCAGCAGTGGCGTGACCTGGAAAATCTCCGGGGCGGGTGAAACGGGCTCGACCATGGGCACGTTCAGCAACGTTACGGCCAACTCCGCAACTTACAACGCCACAACCCAGGCCACATCGCCTTTAAGCGTCACGGTTACCGCGGCATCGGTCACTAGTCCCCTCCAGATGGTCTCCACAACGGTGGTGGTCTATCCGCCGTTGATCATTACCACCACCTCACTCCCCATGGCCTCCCCAAATGCGAACTACGTTGCAGATCTCGAGGCCACAGGAGGAGTTGGGGCGCTCACTTGGAGCTTGACAAGCGGCACGCTTCCCGCTGGCTTGTCACTGGGCAGGTCGGGGAACATCACCGGAGTTCCTACCGTCGTTGGAACTTCGTCCTTTACGGTGCAAGTTACCGATTCGTCCAACTCGCCCGGCGGCCCGGATTGGGCGCAGGCACAACTCACCCTGACCGTGGTTCCTCCGCTGAGCATTTCCACCACTTCTCTTCCCGCCGCTGCCGCCGGTGTGACCTATCTTGCCGACCTTACGGCCACAGGCGGAGTCGCTCCCTACACTTGGAGCCTTGCCCAAGGCTCACTCCCGCCTGGCCTCACCTTGCAATCGAGCTCCGGAATAATCTCCGGAACCCCCACCTCACAAGGGAATTTCACGTTTACCGTCGCCGTGGAGGACGAGAGTCCAACGCGGCAGACGGAAACTCAGTCCTATACGATTTCCGTCGGTCCGCCCACCCCGCTGGCCATCGCGACGACTGCGCTTTTGGATGCAACGGTGGGCACACCTTACGTCGCCAACGTCGTGGCCACGGGAGGCACTCCACCCTACACTTGGACGTCCGGCACACTGCCTGCCGGCCTATCCCTTTCGGCCACCGGCGCGATTTCCGGGACGCCGTCATCCGCGGGCGCGACGAGTTTCGCCATCACCGTGACGGATTCGGGTTCGCCACCTTCAACTCAAGTGCAGCAACTTAACCTGGCGGTTGAAAATCCCCCCGTTGCCTGCGCGAGCTCGGGAAATAACGCCGTCCTGACCGGGCCCTACGCCTTCAGCCTGAGCGGCTTTAACGATTCCGGCTTCCTCACTGTGCTCGGCTCATTTACGGCGGATGGATCGGGCAATATCACCGCCGGCGAGGCAGACACCAATGGCTTTCTCGGAGCCCAGCATGGGAACATCATCAGCGCTGCCAGCTCTTATTCCGTCGGACCGGACAATCGCGGTTGTGCTACGATTGCGACGCCATTCGGAACGTTTGCCGCGCGCTTCATCCTGGGATCGCTGTCCTCCAACATTGCCGCAAGTGGCCGGATCATCGAGTGGGACAGCCCATCGAGCAGCGCCTATATCGCCGCGGGCCAGCTTTTGCTTCAAACTTCCAGCGCTTTTACCGGCGGATTGAACGGAAGCTATGTTTTCCGCAATATCGGATGGGATTCTCCCCCGCAAGGCGGGCGTAACGTTTGCGTGGGCGTGCTCAATGCGAACGGCAACTCCTTCAGCAGCCTGGAGGAAGACTGCAATGACGCCTGGGACGTCTCATACTCGGCAGAACCCGAAGGCGCAGGGACATTCACGCCGCCGGATGCCAATGGCCGGGGTTCAGGAATGCTCAACGTGCTGGGGACAAGCTCGCTGTTTGCATATTATTTGGTGTCAAGCTCACAATTGCTCGTGGTGAATGCCGATTCCGGCCCGTTTACAAGCGGCGAATGGGACCTGCAAACTTTACCGGGTGATGGCTCTGGTTTTGGCCAAAGTTCGCTCAACGGCAACATGGTTTTCTACCTCAACGGGCTGGGCGAGGACGGCACGGCATCGACCGTCTCGGCGGAAACGGCAAACGCCAATGGCATCGGGTCGCTGTCCATGACCTTTTATGAGGACTTGGCGGGCACCGTGCAGAGTCCCGGCGCTTATACATGCGGTTATGACATTGAATCCAGCGGCCGAGTAACCTTAAGCGGCGCGGCACAAAGCTGCGGTGGCATTCCCCCGGTGCTCTACCTGACCGGCCAAAACGCCGGCTTCATTCTGGACGCTTCCCCGGGCGTGGATACCGGAGCGTTCGAGCCGCAGGTGGGCGACCCCTTCAGCAATTCGATGTTGGTGGGTACGTTTTTTGGAGGAATCGACGAAGTCGTCCTTCCGTCAGCCACCGTCGAGGTGGATGCCATCGCACCCAGCGGCATCGCGAATATCACCGGCCAAATGGACGTTAACTCCACGACCGCCCAGGATGCGGGCGCATCCTTCGTTGCGAATACCTGGTCCATCAACCCCGACGGAACATTTACTCTCAATACATCCGACGGCGCCGTGGCAGGTATCATTATCTCCAGTTCGAGGTTCGTCTTGTTCAGCCCTGCGACTTTCGCGACGTCATATCCGACGTTGCTGATCGTGCAGAAATAGCCGCAAGGACTGCCGTCTCAAGCGCCGGCTGTATGCCACCCGGAACGCTGGCGCAGGCTGGTGATGTGCGCCACGTGGTGCTTCCCGTGCCAGGCGTACATGGCCAGATTTTTCTCCAAGGTCACCCGCCCGATTTCGGGATGGTTGAATACGCGGGAAAAATCCTCGGGTTTAAGCACGCGCAGGAACCTCACCCAGCGTTGGTGAAGGGTTTCAACCAGGCTTAAGGAAATATCGGCGGGCGCCGTGCGCGCGTCGCTCAGATCCGCCCACAGCTTTTCGTCATAGGGCTTGACGGTTGGCTCGTTCTCGGTCACCGCCAGCCGGAAGCGCACGTAGGCGTTCATGTGACTGTCGGCCAGGTGGTGCACCACCTGGCGCACCGTCCACCCAGCGGGGCGGTAAGGCGTGTCAAGCTGCGTCTCCGTCAGCCCCGCCACCGCCGCGCGCAGCCGCGCCGGCACTGCCTCTATATCAGCGAGCCACTGCTGCCGCTCCGCCTCGGTTGAGAGCAAACCCTCGCCGCTGCGGTTCCAGGCGAACTTCCCGATTGGATATTGCAGGTCCATGATTTGCCTCCTGCTAAGACTTAATGGCAATCTGATGCATAATCATAACTCGCCGACGCATGAAAATCTTTTTTTCGCCCGTCAATTGGCGACAAAAAATTTGGAAAATTGGTCTGCACCTATTGGACTCAATGCACGAGCCAATAGGTAGGTGGGTATATTGGAGAAGCCGTTTGATTGCTACCGCTGGGTTCGATTCAGAGTAGGTTCAAGTTGATGGACGAGCATTTTCCCGATGCCCAGCCCGCCGGATTTGGCGATGGCGGATGACAGCGTTTGGATAGCCAGCGAATTCATGGTGTCGGACCCTGCCAGCGGAGTTTCTCCGCCGAAGTCGGTGAACCCCTCGTTGAATTTCTCCCACATTTCAGAGATCAGGATGCCCTCAAAGTCTTGCGCCGCTTTGCGCAGCTTCTTATGGGCGGGCGATTCAGGCTGATTGCCTGCGGAAACCGCAGAGAGAGAGCGAGCGGCGGGCAAGTGTCCACCGGGATTCATCATGGCAAGGGTCATATGACGTCCAATTCCGCCTGCAAGGCTCCTGCGGTGCGCACCGCTTCCAGAATGGCGACGATATCGCGTGGCGTGGCGCCAATGGCCTGCAGGCCGTTAATCAAATCGTCGACGCTCGCGCCTTCGCGCAATTCGATGCGCCGCGCCGGACTTTCCGTGGCCTTCACCGTGGTCTGCGGAATCACCTGCGTCGTGCCCTGCGAGTAAGGCATGGGCTGCGACACTTTGAATTCCGTGGTGATGACCACGGAGAGGTTCCCGTGCAGAATCGAGCACGCCCCGAGTGTCACTTCCTGCCCCATCACAATCGTTCCCGTGCGTTCGTTCACCACCACTTTTGCCTGGGGATAAATCGCCACCTTCAGCGCCTGCACTTTGGCCAACATTGCGGAAACCACGTCGGGGTCGGGGGATGGCACGCGGATCTCGATGCGACGGCTGTCCACAGCGCGCGCTGTGCCTTTGCCGAATGCGCCGTCAATGGTCGCGGCGGCATCCGTGGCGGTCTGGAAATCCGGGTCGCGCAGGAGAAGCGAGAGGTGCTTGAGGTGGCTCAAATCCATGGAGGCGTCGCGCTCAACGATTCCGCCGGCGGGAATGCGTGAGGTGTTGGGATGATTGACCTGCACCGAATTGCCTCTTCCACCCGCTGAGTATCCGTCGTTCTCCAAGGCTCCCTGCGCGGTGGCCCACATTTGGCCGTCGGGCCCGTGCAGCGTGGTGAACAGGAGCGTTCCACCTTCCAGACTCTTCGCGTCGCCGATCGATGAAACGGTCACGTCAATCGGCGTTCCCGGCCGGGCAAAGGGCGGAAGCGTGGCCGTCACGAAAACCGCCGCCACGTTTTTCACCACCACCGCCGAAGCCGTGAATTGCACGCCCATTTTCTGGAGAAGGTTCGCGAGCGTCTGGACGGAGAACAATGTCTGCTGGCTGTCGCCCGTGCCG
>JASHTO010000341.1 GCA_030040515.1 Terriglobia bacterium | reverse complement strand
GAGAAATACGTTCCCGTGCTCGACAAGCTGGACATCAGCATGGGTTGGGAGAATTTTCCCACGGAAGAAAACTTCGCCACCGTTCCCGCCGCGTGGGAAAAAGTCTTTGAGCTGGTCCCGAGCCCGCGCCTGGGGCTGGAGTTCGATCCCTCCCACCTGATTCGCCAATTCATCGATCCCTGCGAGGCCGCGTGGCGGGTGCGCGACCGCATTCGTGCCGTGCACCTGAAAGACACGGAAATCACTCAGCCGGTGATTCAGCAGGTGGGAATCCATGGCCACGGCTGGTGGCGATACCGCATCCCCGGCCAGGGGCTGATCGACTGGCCAAAGTTCTTCACCGTCTTGTTGCAGGCGAAATTCCAAGGAGGCGCGGCGGTCGAACACGAGGACGGCTTCTGGGACACGCCGCACACGTACGACCAGCCGGATTTCCCCCAAACGCGCAAAGACGGCTTCATCCTGGCGCACCGCTACCTGACCCAGTTCCTTCCCGGTCGGCTGAGCGAGTCCCCGTGAGATGGTAGTGGGCTTTTTGAACGTAGCGGTAGCCACGGTCAGCGCCGTTCTGACCGTGGGTTCTTTGGGACGCACGAACCGCCCACGAAAATCAGTAATCCGGCTCCGGGAAATCACACATCAGGTGGGTGAAATCCCCCAGTAGCTTGCGCGTGCGGGGGGCCAGGTCGCCCTGCCACCACCGATAACTTCTCTAGCCTCAAGAGGTTACCAAAACATAGATATTCCCATCGATGATGGAACCCAAATTGCCCAGCTACGCTGGGGAATTGGGGCGAATTTGCCAATATCCGGCGCTCGGTGGGCTTCTAACCTCCCTGGGCAGGACATAACGGCAATTCGCAGGGTGCCACGCCACGGCTGACACTTGAAGCGGACAAAAGGTTGTGTGGGGGCTTCCCGGTGATGTTCAACAAAATACAGGTGGTTAGCAGAAATTCGGTCAACTTGTCGTAATCGTATTTTCTAGAAAATAAGCCGGTTGCAGGTCGCGGAAGCCACGGGAAAGAGAAAGAAGATCAAGAATGCAGGAGGGTCCGGCGATGTTATTGAAAACAAAGTTGATTGTAGGCTAGCTTTTGGAGGGTCTGGCGATGTTGATGAAAATGCAGAACCTATGAGATACGCGAGGCTAAGCTGCCTGCCATCATGGGATTACGGCAAAATGTAGGCTATTATTCCGGCCTAAAATGCCTTGCCGACCGGCGTCCGCCACCCGGCGATGTCCATGAAAATCAAGAGCCTTAACTGTTCCACGCCGGTTCGATCAGGCTTCCAAAATCGGGAGCACACGCCTTCGCGGGTGGGGACACGCGCTACAGATCAAGGAGTCACGCAGGCAAGGTGAAAAGAAAGTTGGCTCCCTCGCCCGGCTGCGATTCCACCCAGATCCTTCCGCCGTGCCGTTCCACAATTTTCTTGGTGATGGAAAGGCCGATGCCGCTGCCGGGATATTCCTTGCGGGTATGCAACCGCTGGAACACTTCGAAGATTCGCTGGTTGAATTGGGGATCGATGCCGATGCCGTTGTCCTTAACCGAGAAGACCCATTCTGAGTTTTTCTGGGTTGCACCGATATGGACGCGCGGGGTTTGCGCATTGTGGAATTTGATGCCATTGCCCACCAGGTTTTGAAAAACTTGAGTAAGCTGAGCGCCGTCGCAGTTGACCGTCGGCAGCGGGTCGTGAGTCACCTCGGCGTGGCTTTCGGCGATGGCGGTTTGCAGATTGCTGAGGGCCAGATCGACGACGGTTGCGAAGTCCGTGGGCGTGAAGTCCTTGCCGCGGCTGCCGACGCGCGAGAAGGCCAGCAGGTCATTGATAAGGCCCTGCATACGCGATGCACCGTCCACCATGTAGTGAATGAACTCATCGGCATTGGAATCGAGCTTGCCCTTATAGCGCCGTTGCAGGAGCTGGGCGAAGCTGGCCACGGTGCGCAGCGGTTCCTGCAAGTCGTGCGAGGCGATGTAGGCAAATTGCTCGAGGTCGGCGTTGGATCGCGCCAGCTCCTGCACCTTCTGTTCCAGGGCCTGCTGTGACTCCGCCAGCTCCTGGGTGCGTTTTTTCAGCGCATCCTCCGCGTGCTTGCGCTGAGTAATAAGTTCGCTAAAGACAATGATTCCCCCTATGCTGTCGTCAATGTTTCGCCACGGCCGAACCTCCCAGCGCAGCCAGTCCTGCGTTCCATCCGCGCGCGGGAAGGGGTCTTCCTCACACCTCTCCACCGCTCCGGCCAGGCACCGCCGGTGAATCCCCTTCCAATGGGCGGGAAGGTCGAGGAAAACGTCGTAATGACTGCGCCCCAGAATGTTTTGACCCTCCAGGTGGAAGTCGGTCATCCAGCGCTCGCTCACCACCAGGTAGCGCATCTCGCAGTCGAGCATGGCGATGGCGGCGGGCGCGTGCCGGACGAAGAAGCGCAACATCTCCTCGGTTTTGCGCATGGCGATTTCCGCCCGCTTGCGCGCCGTAATGTCCTGAAGCACACCCACCACTCTCACGGGCTTGCCAGGTTCGGATCCAACGACCTCCGCTTTGGCGTGGACGATGCGCTCGGAACCATCCGGGAGGGTGATGTGATGATTAAAATCGATCGGCTTGCCCGCCTCATAGCCACTCTTCAATTCCTTCCGAACCATCTCCCGATCCTCAGGGGGGATGCGTGTGAGGGCGTTTTCGAGAGATGGCGCGAACTCTCCGGGGTTGACTCCGTACAGGCGATACATCTCGTCGGACCACCACGCGCGATCAGTTTCCACATTCCACTCCCAGCTTCCCACATGGGCCACCTGCTGCGCCTCCGCCAGACTAGCCGCGCTCTTTCTCACGGCCTCGTCACGTTCCTGAATTTGCTCGAGCATTTCGTTGAAAGCGCGCACTAGGACGCTGATTTCGTCGCGGCTGTCCGTGGCCGCGGCACGAATCGAGAAGTCCTGGTTCCGTGAAACGGCCCGAGCGGTATCGAACAAAGCGCGAATAGGCCGGGCAACGAACTGCCCCACGACACGGGAAACCAGGAAAGCGGTGAGAAGCGAGGCCAGCAAAACCAGAGCGCCGATTTCAAGGTAACGGACCTGGCGTTCCCGCAGCTCATTGAGATCAGATTGAAAATAAACGAAGGCCGTCAATTTACCTTGAAAGTCGATGGCGCGGATCAGCATCAACTGATCATTCACAAACCAATACGTCTCGGACTTGCCCTTCGGAAGAGCGGGCATGCGCGGAGCGGTGCCTCTTCCGTCGTGCCAGTATCCGGCAAAGGGCATGCCCTGTGGAGTGTAAACCCAGGCGCCGACAATGTGCTCATCTGCCCGGAGCGCGGAGAGCGTATCCCCGGCACCTTGGGGGTCGTCGAAGAGCACGGCAGAAACGCAATTCGCCCCTACCACCCGCGCCCGCATGGTGAGGTAGCGAACCATGGTCTCACGGTAGACCATGCGGGCATAAGCCAGAAACGCGCCAGTGGCCAGAAGCAGCGCGGCGCCGCTCACCAGCATGTTCATCCATGTCAGCTTCTGGGTGATCGAAAAGTCGCGGATTCTGGTCATGATCCGTCACTCTCCCTGAACCGGGCCCTGCGTGACCTTGGCCGCAACTTTGAGCAATTCCGAGCTGAGATTCAGGCCCGCTTGCCGCGCGGCGGTCAGGTTGATTTCAAATCGCACCCGCTCGTCCGTCATTACGAACTGCACCATTCCCCCGTCATCAACGAACATCGGCATATCGCTGACCGTCAACACACCCGAGTTCCCGAGTGCCGCCAGAATGCCCTTCATTTGCCCGCCTTTCGCAGGGGTAATAAAGATGACGCGGCAGCCGGCAGCTTCCTGCGCCTTGGAGATACGCCGGGCCACAACATTCTTACCGCCGATCTTCTCACCGGAAATAGTGGCATCCAGCGCCGGGCCGAAGGGATCGTGGCCCAGCACGCAGATGGCAAATTCACTTTCCTGGGAAGCTGCGGAATTTTGCGGCCACTCGATGAAGCGGCCGAAATTGTACAGATAGGCCGCCTTAACCTCGTATTCCGTGTGAGCGGGGGCATTGGCGCGCGTGAGGGAGGCAAGCAGGCAGGCCGCAACAACCGCAATCGACTTCCGAAAGAATCTGTTGACCCGTCGAATCATACGCCGCGCTATCATCTTCCCGGAGCCGCGCGAATGCCCGCAATTTCAGGATTTCGAGCCTTTCACTCCGAACCTCACCCTGTCACCATCGCGTGGACGCAGCGCTTGATGCCGGCTTATACCCCTCCGACCTTTGCACTCTCGTCGTGATTCGGCCGGAAAAGTTACCCTCCAGCCAGCACTTTAGGTTCGCAATCAGCAGCTCGGCCTCGGCTCTTGTTCCGGCAAGGAATTCGGTGTGCGCCAGACCACCGGACTCAGGTTCGGTTTGCTCGAAAGAGCGCAAATTGAGACGTCTCTCCGCAGGCAGGGAGAAGCAACGGATGATTTGTCGGTGCCTCGTCATGTTTTATTTCCCCGCTGCTGGGGATTCATTGCTGCATTCCTCAAGCCGGAGCGCCAACGCGGGCCAAAGGCGCGGGGCGGGCCGTCTTCATGCCGCCGGGCATTGGGGACCCGGGTGGACCTGTGCCTCGGCACGCTTCATCAGGACCGCGATGGCGGTGGGCTTACCAGGGTCGTAAACCGAAACGCCCCAGTTGACTGTCAACGGATACGACCGGGGCTGCTGGGCGGCGCTTTGTTTCAGCGCCTCATCCAGCATGGCCTTCAAATTTTGTCGCGGAGTGCCGGAGTGACTGATTCCCATTAGGACGAATTCGTCCTCGCCGACGCGCGCCAGAAGGTCAGATTCGCCTGCGATTTTGCGCATTGCCTGGGCGACGGCCAGCAGGGCCGCGTCCCCTTCCGCCCGGCCGCACGCCCGGTTGATCTTCTCCAAGCCATCCACATCGGTATAGAGCAGCGTCAGCGTACATTTGGCATTATCGGCAAGCCGCAAAAGTTGTTCACCCAGCACCAGAAAGCCGTGGCGGTTGTAGAGCCCCGTGAGATCGTCCTTCCAGGTGGGACCCACGGTTTCCGCCTGCATGCGATGGCGCACCACGGCGTGTTGCATGGCGCGAACAAGCGAAGCCGCCTCGAATTGCCCTTTCACCAGGTAATCCTGGGCGCCGTCGCGCACTGCCTTCAGGGCCAGCTCACGGTCATCCAATCCAGTTAAGACGATGACCGGAACACCCGGTGCGCAATCGTGAGCGGTGGCAAAGGTGGCGAGACCGCGGCTCTCGGGAAGGTGAAGGTCCAGTAGCAACAGGTCCACATGCCCGGCATTCAAACGGTGAAGCCCCTTCGCCAGCCCGTCAACCCATTCGAGCTCGAAACCGGCTTCGGGTACGTCCGCCAGCGCTTCGCGGAGCACCAATGCGTCTGCCGGATTGTCCTCAATGAGGAGAGTTCG
>JASHTO010000340.1 GCA_030040515.1 Terriglobia bacterium | reverse complement strand
TCAGTTTGAATTTCGTAGGGGCAGGGCTTGTCCCTGCCCTTCGGTCCAGCGATATCAGCAGGGCACCCGCAAGGGGTGCCCCTACGCTCAGATTTCAATCTGTACCACTGCTGGGGGGAGATTGGCGTTTCCGAATACAGCGGTGTATCTTATCGTCCGCTGGCGTCTTGAAAATCGTTCTGCCGGCTAGAGTGGAGTCTCCCCGCCCGTATGATTTCCAAGCTCACTTATGGGCTCGTGATTTTTTCGAGCGCGTTCCTGTTGTTCCAGGTACAACCCATCCTGGGGAAGATGATCCTGCCGTGGTTTGGCGGGTCGGCAGGTGTGTGGATTGTCTGCCTTTTGTTCTTCCAAACCGCGCTACTGCTCGGGTATCTCTATGCTCATCTGCTGTCGCAAGTGTTTTCACCGCCTCTTCAAGGCCGAATTCATGCCGCGCTTTTGGTGGCAAGCCTCGCGGCGCTTCCCATTGTTCCCAAGCCGATTTGGAAGCCCGCAACTCCCGCGCACCCGGCGTTCCACATTCTGATTTTGCTGACCCTCTGCGCGGGCTTGCCCTATTTCCTTCTCTCTTCCACCAGTCCGCTGCTGCAAGCGTGGTACGGCCGGCGGGAAGCGAGCTCCGTTCCTTATCGGCTGTATGCGCTCTCGAATGCCGGGTCGATGCTCGCCCTTCTGAGCTACCCGATTCTGGTGGAGCCGCGAATCGGCACGTCCCATCAGGCACTCGGATGGTCGTGGGCCTATGGTGGCGTGGCGATTCTGTGCGCCGGCGTGGCGCTTGCTTCACCGGCTGGCGCGCCTCGGGATGCGCCGACGGAGAGCGCACCGGTTCCGGCATGGGGAGATCGAATCCTCTGGATGAGCCTCGCCGCGTGCGGCTCCGCGCTGCTGCTGGCCATTACGCGCCACATCTTGCAGAACGTGGCTTCTGTGCCGCTGCTCTGGATTATTCCTCTGGCGCTGTACCTGCTCAGCTTCATCCTCTGTTTTGAGGGCCGGGCGTGGTACCACCGTGATTTCTTCCTGCGCCTGCTGGGCGTAGCCTTGGCCTCCGTGGCGTATGCGCTGGCGCCGTCATTTTCAGGCTTGCCGCTGCTCGTTTCGATTCCCCTCTATTGCGGCTGCCTGTTCGTCTGCTGCATGTTTTGCCATGGAGAATTGGCGCGGCTCAAGCCCCATCCGGCGCACCTGACGTCGTTCTACCTGATGATGGCGCTGGGCGGAGCACTGGGGGCGCTGTTTGTGGCGTTGCTCGCGCCCTGGCTTTTCTCCGGGGATTACGAATTGCGCATCGCGCTGGGATGCTGCGCGCTGCTGGTTCTGGTGGTTCACCACCGCGACCCGGGCAGTCAGTTCTACCGGGCGCGCTGGAAGCCCGCGTGGCTGCTCCTGGTGGCCGCGGTGCTGGCGGTAAATGTGAGCCTGGTATTCACGGCGCGGCAAGATGCCGAAAGCGTGCGCGTGAGGGAACGGAATTTCTTCGGAGTGCTGCGCGTGCTCGATCAAGTGGCCGAGAATGTGGTGGTTTTGAACGGGGAGCCGGGTCAGTTCACCGCCGAGGACCCCCATTTCAAGAAATTGATGAACGGGACCATCGACCACGGGCTGCAGTTCACCTCGCCGTCCCGGCGGCGGGAGCCGACGACCTATTACAGCCCGCGCTCGGGCATAGGAATCGCGCTGACGGCGGCGAGGGCACAGGCTGATTTGAATGTCGGCGTGATCGGGCTCGGTGCGGGAACGCTTGCCGCCTACGGACGGCCCGGCGACCACTACACCTTTTACGAGATCAACCCGCTGGTTCTTCAACTCGCCAACCTGGAATTTACCTTTCTGCACGACTCGCCGGCGAAGATTGACGTGGTGATGGGCGATGCGCGACTCTCGCTCGAGCACGAGCCGCCGCAGGAATTTGATGTGCTCGCCGTTGACGCATTTTCAGGCGACTCCATCCCTGTTCACTTGCTCACGCGCCAGGCTTTCGCGCTCTACTTCCGCCACCTGAAATCGCAGGGCGTGCTGGCCGTGCACATCTCGAACCAGTACCTGGACCTCGAACCCGTGGTGGCAGCCGCGGCGTTTGATTTGAGCAAAGAAGCGGTGAAGATTCGCAATGAAGCCGACGGGGCGCGGGGAATTTCCGGCGCAACGTGGATCCTGGTCGCTGCCCCGGCGGAGTTTCTGGGCAAGGATCAAATCGAAGAACATGGGACCAAACTTACCTCCGCGAGTCCGCAGATTCTCTGGACCGACGATTACAGCAGCCTGCTCAGTGTTCTCAAGCGGCCGGCAATTGAGTTGGCCAGATAAGTTAGCCCCCAACATAAGGCAATTACGGGCTCGTGTATTTCGCTGATTTCGCACGGACGTGGCTTTCGCGGCCCTCGAAGCGCGGGCTTGCGATGATGTCTCCGGAACTGTTAGCATGGTGGACGATGAAAACCGTAGCTCTAAGCGCCCACTACGATGGAAAGAAGATTGAGCTGGACGATCCCTACCCGTTGCAGGAGAACGCTCAGTTGGTTGTGATCGTACTTCCGCGGGACGACGAGCGGCACGATTGGACGCGGCTATCTACCCAACAACTGGCGCGGGCGTATGGCGATAACGAGCCCGAGTACACCAAAGCCGACCTCCGCAAATGAACGAAGGCGACATCGTCCTTGCACCGCTTCCGCAAGCCGATGGCCGCATTAAGAATCGTCCCGCCGTTCTACTCCGACGCTTTTCTGTTCTACATTGCGTATCAACCTCATGATAGCGGTGCTTGAAGCAAAGGATTCGATAGGATTAAGCTACCTCGCATGACCCTGGACGAATTTCGCGAAACTTTACGCAACGAAAAGCCCCCGGCCAACTTGAGTCTTG
>JASHTO010000339.1 GCA_030040515.1 Terriglobia bacterium | reverse complement strand
GTCTTGCCGCTTCCCGTCGGGCCTGTGACCAGCACCATTCCGTAGGGTTCGCGGATGAATCGCCGGAAGGCGCGCATTTCCCGCTCCGCCAGCCCCAGAACTTCCAGACGCAGCGAGTGAAACTTTTCGTGCAGCGATTCCTTGTCAAGGATGCGCAGCACCGCGTCCTCGCCGTGGATGGAAGGCATGATGGAGACGCGAAAATCGATGGGGCGGCCGCGGTAGCGCACGCGGAAGCGCCCGTCCTGCGGAACACGTCGCTCCGCGATATCCAATTCGGACATCACTTTGATGCGCGTGATCAGGTTGGACTGATATTCGCGCGCCAAGGGCGCCATGGCCTGCTGAAGCACGCCGTCAATGCGGTATTTCACCACCACGGAGTTGTCACGGCTCTCAATGTGAATGTCGCTCGCCCGCCGCTCGAGGCCGGCGAAGATGATGGAGTCCACCAGGCGAATCATGGGACTCACATCGCGGTCTTCGTCCACCAGGTGCTCGAGCGAAAGGCCCTCGCCCGCCGCCTCCTCTTCGCGAATGACGTCCAGGCGGAACTCTTCCGTGGCATCATCCAGCACGCGCTGCGAGGGTTCGGTCCGCTTCAGGAAATCCCGCACCTGGCTGGGCGCCGCGACGCGCACCACCAGATGCCGGTCGAGCTTGATCTCGAGCTCGTCCAGGCGAGTCAGGTTGGTGGGGTCGGCCACGACAATTACCAAGTCATGGTCCTTCCCCTCCAAAGGCAGAAATTCATAATGGAGCATCAATTCCAGCGGAATGGTGCGCAGCAAATCAGCATCGGGCCGCGAGTCACGCAGGTCCACGAACTGGAATTGATATCGCGCCGCCAGTTTCCGCGCGGCGTCCAATTCTTTGGCGTCAATGGTGGTTTCGGGCAAAATCTACCTCCTACATCTGGTCGCGAAAATCGGCGTTCAGTTTCACGGGGCATCGCGCCCGGGCGGTTCGCGAACCGCCCCTACAAGTCCTCTCCCCTTAATGAATCTGAGAGGCCATCGAAAACAACGGCATATAAAACGCGATCAGCACAAACGCTACGATCACGGCGATGAGCGAGATCATGACCGGGCCCACCAGGGAAAGGCGCGTTTCCAGATCAATCGCCACATCTTCCTCGAAGAACTCCGCCAGGGCTTCCAGCATGCTGGCCATGGCTCCGGTCGTTTCGCCGACCTCCATCATATCGAGGGCGATGGGGGGGAAGAAACCACTCATGCGCAGGCTTTTGCTCAGTTCCTTCCCGGCCGCGACTTCCTCCTTCGCCTGGCCGATGGCAATGGCAAGCCAGGGGCTGCTGACGGAGCCCCTGGCGGTCTCCAGCGCCGCCACGATGGGGGTGCCGCCCTGCAAGAGCACGGCCAGAGTGCGCGCAAACTCTGCCGCGGAAAACTTCAGCAGCAAGCCGCCCACCAGCGGCAGCTTGTAT
Source organism: Terriglobia bacterium (assembly GCA_030040515.1). GTDB lineage: Bacteria > Acidobacteriota > Terriglobia > UBA7540 > UBA7540 > Bog-366. The sequence goes on along the minus strand of JASHTO010000339.1, from coordinate 2,046 downwards.
TTCAAGCGTTCCCACGCCAGCCGAACCTTGGCCGAGCGCGATGCCGTCCTCAAGAGCAGCACCACGCCGCCGATCACCAGGAGGATGAGCAAAGAGTAGTGCTTTATCTTCATGGCGACGGAAATGGTGAAGGTGGTGATGCTGGGTAGGGCTACGTCCATATCCGCATAAAGCTTGGCAAACTGCGGCACGATGAAAGTGACGACCAGCGTCACCAGAATGCACAGCACGATCAGCAAAATGGCGGGATAGATCAAGGCGGAAATGAATTTCTTGCGGAAGCCCCGCGACTGCTTCTGGTAGCTCAGGTATTGGGTTAGCACCTTGTCCAGGCTGCCGCTGCGTTCTCCCGCCCGCACGGTAGCGCAATAAATCTTGGGAAAACTGCCGGCGGATTCAAACGCCTCGGAAAGCAAGGCGCCAGACCGCACCTTGTCACGCACACCTTCAATGGCCAGGCGCAACGCGAGGCTGCGGGTCTGGTGCGCCAGCAAGTCCAGCGATTTCTGCAATGGCAATCCGGACTTGGAAAGGGTGAGGAACTGCTGGTTGAAAATCAGGAATTCATCCGGAGGAATTTTTCCCGGGCGCGCCGTATGGCCCTGAAAGCTCAAAAGGTCTTTCGTGCGGATGGAGAAGATCAAATACCCTTGCGCCCGCAGCCGCTGGCGGAGTTCATCCTCGGAGCGAGCCTCCTCCGTCTGCGTCAACACGCGCCCCGCATCCGTCCCGATTTTGCAAACATACTCAGCCATAGAAGAATGCGTAAAGGGTAAGGGCCAAAGGAAAAAACTCAGGTTTGAGTTCTATGCTCGCAATTCGTCGGCCTTCACTTCTTACCAACTGCTATATGCCGAACCATCCAGGGACGTGTCATCCGACCCGCTATGCACGTCCACAACGCCGCTGGTGGATTGGTCAGCGCTGATGGGCACATCTTCGATATCGGCTCTCCACGTTTCATTGGATTGCGTCATGGGATCCACCGGCAGCCCTCCCCGCAGGTATCCCGCCTCCACCAGGTCATCCAGGGAGGTGGGCGGCTGTTGCTTGTCAATGGTGTATTGGTCGATGAGCTTACGCATGGTGAACAAGTCATCGCGCAAAACCGCTTCGCGGGCATGGACCACGGCAACATGATACATAGGCATGGCAAAGCTCGCCAGAATCAGGATCAAAACGAGCACCACCATCAGCTCAATCAATGTAAAACCGAAGGCAGAACGAAATTCGAAATTTGAAACTCGAAACTCGCCTAATCTGCTGGCGATATCTGAGGTCCCACCTTTGAAATCCGAATTTCGAGTTTCCAGTTTCGAGTTTCGTTTTTCCTCAAGCCTACCAATTCGCATACATTGTCCCATCCAATGCCGTTCCCGAGCTTTTCGAGTAGACATCGAAAACGTTTTCGCCTCCCCAGGATTTGGAAGTGGGGTCATCCTGCATGGCGCGCAGGCCCCAGTCGGCACTTCCGGTCATGGGGTCGACGGGAATCTTGCGAAGGAACCGGTATTTCCCTTTTGCAGACCCTTTCACCGGCACACCGTCAACCAAGGTTTGGAGGTCGGGAGGGTAGCCAAAGCCATCGACTTTGATGGGGATCATCCCTTGGTCAGAATACGCTTTATATTGATCAATCGCGTTCCGCATCATACGCAAGTCTTCATGAAGCTCGGTCTCCCGCTGCCGGATAATCTGGTTGCGCGCCAGCGGCAGGCAGAGCGTGGTCAACACCAGCAGAATGGTGATCGCGGCGATCAGCTCGATCAGCATGAACGCTTCGTCTGAGAATCGAGTGGGTTGCTTCGTCATCTTCGTTTCCATCATCGAGGAGGGGGAGCCTGGGGATTCTGCGGATTGGGAAGCCCGAAGGGGCGTTGACCCTCCATGCCGCCGGGTTCCTCGCCGCCACTTCCCGCAGAAACGGCCGCACCCTCGGTGGTCGCCGGCTCGGGCAGCCGGATCACCCGCGGCGTCACCATCACCAGCACTTCCTGATCGTTCACCTCATGCGCTTCCTGGGAAAACAGGTAGCGGAAAAGCGGA
>JASHTO010000338.1 GCA_030040515.1 Terriglobia bacterium | reverse complement strand
TTTCGAGCGCGGATCTGGACGTGGAGAAAGCCATCAGCATTTTGCCCGCGCTCTGGAGCACTGGCGCCACCACCATTTGCCCCACGCTGATCACGAATTCCCTTCCCGCGATGGCCAGGAACTTCGCCATTCTCGAGCAGGCACGCGCGAAGCATTGCGATTTCGCCCACGCCGTTCCCTGTTATCACCTCGAGGGGCCTTATCTCTCCCCTTTTGACTCCCACGGCGCGCACGATCCCAAGTGGATGCGGCACCCGGACTGGGAAGAGTTCGAGCAGTTGCAAAGCGCGGCCGGCGGCAGGATCGGCATCGTCACCATTGCGCCGGAGCTGCCCGGTGCCGAGGAATTCATCCGCAAGGCGCGCGCAGCGGGCGTGATCGTGGCTCTCAGCCACACCGATGGCCTCCCGGAGGATGTTCATCGCGCTGCGGCGGCGGGCGCCACGCTCAATACGCATTTGGGAAACGGCTGCCCGGCGCTTCTCCATCGGCACAAGGCGCCTTTCTGGGGCCAGCTCGCGGACGGTCGATTGCAGGCCAGCCTGATTTGCGACGGATTTCATCTTCCCCCCGACGTTGTCAAAATCATTGTGGCCGTCAAAGGAATCGATAATTGCATTCTGGTGACGGATGCCGTGCACGTGGCGCTGCTGCCGCCGGGAAAGTACTCGCTGGTGGGAACGGATATCGAGCTGTTGCCTTCGGGCCAGGTGGTGCGCGCGGATCGGGTTTCAATGGCGGGCTCCGCGCTCACTATGAATCGCGGATTGGCGGTCTTCGTAAAGTTTTCACATTGTACACTCGCGCAAGCGATTCAAGCGGCCACGGCGAACCCTGCCAAATTACTGGGGCGAGGCGGAGTCTGTTCGCAGGTTGCTCCGGGCCAGCCGGCCAATTTGGTTCTCTTCCGGCCGGAAGCCGGAACTCTGAAAGTAGAAAGCGTAATCTCGCGCGGGCGATGTGTCCATTCGGCCGAATGAAATCCCGATTCACCGTGAAGGGCGCAGATGAGCGCCGACGTCATGGCTCCGGATTGGGCGAGAGGAGCATGAGGTCTGCCTATGATTTTCAAAGTTACGATTCGTTTACAAAAATCCGGCTTGACCCAGCAACCCTTTTCCCACTTTATGCGACAAGGAATGCAACTTTTCCCCCTCGGCGCGCGAAAAAACCTTACACGCCCCTTCCATTAAGAATCAATTGGTGTATACTCCCTGCTACCGGGTGGCTCGGTCCGGAACCAACATCCAGATTCAGAGGCCGTGCAGAGGCGGAAATGGCAGCGCATCGCTCAGCGCCCGGACCCCATCCCGAGACGGGCTTGCATTCAAGGCAGCATGGCTGTCCCGCGGGGGACAGGATTTCGAAAAACAATTCGGCACGAAGGCTCGGGAAGGGACCACGGTATGAAATCTTCCTATCGCCCACTGTCAGTAACGGTAACGACTCTTCTGCTGGCCGTTTCAATCTTACAGTTTAATTCATGGGGTGCGCAGCCCGGTCCCGCGGGTGCGGAAAGCGGGGATAAGCCCAGCTCCGGAAGTCCCACCACGCCGTCGCCCACGCTGGATCTTCCCGGCCCGCTCATGCCTTTTTTGCGCATGGCGGCGGTCAGCCGGATGGTGAAACCGGAGGATGTGCTTCCCCTGCTGTCGCATCAAGTGGTGTTGGACGGCTACGGTGGGTCAAGCCATGCCTCCTCACCCACCGAATACCTCGTGCTGGTCCGGCGCTACGTTGACCAGGCGCGGGAATTGCGGGCGCTGGCAGGCCCGGATGGCAACATTCGCGTCTCCAACTGCGATAATGCCCAGCGCCTGCTGACGGTGATTGGCTACCGGCTGCGCGAGACCTGCGGGCCGGCCGCCACGCTCGAAACCAATAATTCCCGCCGGGCATTCACGGCCGTCGATTCGGGATTTCCGCTGTCGGAATTGGAGCGTGATCTTCAGACCGGCAAACCTTTTGTCTATCCCTACCGCGAGACGCAACTGCCGGTGATATTCGATGCCGGATTGTGGATGGAGAATGACCGAAACAAGAATCATAAGGATTTGCTGGACGCTCTGCTGGGCGATCCGCAATTAGCGCGACTCTACTGGGCGCTGGCGCAAATTGACGAGGAAACTCGCAACTCGCTGCGCACCGATCCGGGAATCGACAAGCTGCTGCCGCTCGCGCCGCTGCTGGATTTCTATGGTGAGCAGCTTCGCATTCGCTCCGGCCGCGTGCAGGTGCCGGGCGGAGCGCATGCGGAATCGGCGTGGGAAAATCTGGTGGGCGTCAGCCCTCATTCACCCGGGAGTTTTGTCGTTGCACTTCTAACCAAGGACGACGGCTGGCTTGCCCCTTACTTTGACGCACTGTCACGAGTGAGCGGCCCGCAGCAGGAATACTTCACCGAGCCGCATCGCCTGATGCGCAATTACCAGGCGCTTCTCAGCCACGATTCCTCGCCCAACCCGGCAAAGTCGGTCTTCCGCCCGGACCCGGGGCTGCTCCTGCTGGTCACCCGCATGCCCCTGGAAGCGAATGGCGAGCCGCACGTGCCGGGAAACCTGGAAATGTGGACGGAGATCATTCGCGCCACGGATTCCAAGCGCGTCCGCGAGTTGTCAAAGAAATCCCTGACTTTGAAAACCCCCGATCAGTTGATGGAGACGATGTTTAATCTCTCTCGCGATTACACACCGAAGGGGCCGCTTGAAACCTACCTGACGCTCAGCGAAATCGACCGGGCGCGAGGCGCGGAAAAGCCCCTGAGCCCGCAGACGGCCCTGCAGATGGCCAGGAAATTCCCCGAGTACAGCGATCAGTATCTGGCCTTCGCGGAGTTCCACGCGTTGAACGACGCCTCCATTACCGAATTCTTGAGCATCGCGGAGGCTCTTAACCGCATTGCGGATTCCACCTTGCGGGCCGAAACGATTGGAACGTTTCAAGCCCAGTGCGGACTCTGGGAAATCCTGGCGCGCCAGAGGCAGATTCCCGTCCCCGACCAGAATATTTCCTGGCAGCGGGTAATTCATCCCTTCGCGGTCATCCATTCCAATGCCCAGCTCTACGATGCCACGCGCGCCTCGCTTGCCGAACTGATGCGCGCGGCGACGGGCAAGCCGGAGGTTTCGCAAGACGCCCTCATTGAACTGGTGGCCGGGCCGCCGCCCACCAGCCCCGCCCGCGCGAAGGTGCGGGAGGAAATGGCCAACCGCATTCGGTCGGTCCTCGAAGCGCAGCGGCTGGTTTCACTCGATACTCTGTTGGGATTGGGGGATGGCCTGCCGCGCGTGGCGCAGGGAAAAGTCCCGGCGGATTCGCTGGTTCCGCTCGCCGATGAGTTGCGCGAGTTTGAAATGCCCAAGCCCATTTTCTCCACGGGCGAGAAAATCGAGTGGACCACCGGGCGATTCGGCGACGCGCACACCCAAGCCGAAATGGATACGAACATCGCGGATACGCTGCGCTCCAAAGGCACACCCAGCGAAATTGCCGAGGCGCGCGGGCGGCTGGTTCCTTTTCTGCGCGACTTCCTCACGGGGCTCAACTATGCCTACTACGAGCCGCCCGGGGCGCAAATGCTCCTCAACAACCCGCTCTTCATTCGCCGGCACGATTTCTCCGGCGACCTGTCGCGCGGCTCCGAGCCGCCCTGGACGATACCGCGCCTCGTGGGCCGTGGAGACACCTCCGGCGGCGGCGTGCGCCTGACCGGCGGCCTTTGTGACCTTCCTTACGTTTTGGCGGCAGTGGAGCAGGAATTCATTGTTCCGAAAAATGTCCAGTCGCTCATCTGGGAGGACCTCGTTCCCTCGCTCATCACCAGCGCCGTGCTGCCGCGCTGGTGGCAGGTGACGCCCAAAGAACTCCATGCCGTGGCGCTCTACCAGGAGTTTGGGGAAGAGTTGCTCACCGGCGCCGCGCAGGATTCCGCCCTGCGGGAAAAAGTGATGGCCATTCTCACGCCCCGCATGCTTTCGCGCCGATTGTTTGAAATGGAAAAGGCGCTGGACGCCGGTCGCGGGAAGGATGGGGTTTCCTACGTCGCGCCGGCGGAGAGCTTTTATCTGGCGGCCGAGTTTCAACGCCAATATCCGGAAGAAATGACCCGCTGGGGTAAAGCCGGAGGGGAAATTCAGGCGCTCGCGCAATCCGCTCCCGAGGAGGTCAACGTGCAGAGGATCTCCGAGGATTTCGGGGTCCCTCACCCGGCTCTGGCGAGGACGACGGCGTGCGAACTCCTCAATTTGCGGCCATTCCCCACGTTCCTGGGTTACTCGAGTTATCTGCTGGCCGAGTCCTGGGAGTCGAACAATCTGTTCTGGGCGCGGTTGGCGGACGAAAAGGGTTTGCCGCCGGAAAGCCTCCAGGAGTTGGTTCCCGCGCTAACCCATCGCATGGTGGAGAATATCTTCGCCACGCACCTCGACGACTGGCCGGCCTTGCTGCGCGCACTGCGGGAAACCGGCACGGAATTTCGCGAGGGAAAGCTGGCAGATCTGACCAAGACGACTGCGCCTTCCTCGCTCTGATGTTGGCCGGGGGAAGGATGGAGGGATGACGATGGCAAGGCGAATGCTTCTGGTGGCGGTATTGTGCCTGGGAATTTTTGGGGGCGCCGGCGCTTGGCGCGCCGCCCAGGAGCCCAATACGAATACGGTCATCCGCGTGAACGTGAACATGGTGCAATTAGATGTGGCGGTGACCGACAAGAAAGGCGATTACATCACCGGCCTCAGCCCCTGGGACTTTCAGATTTACGAGGACGGAATTCCCCAGAAAGTGGCCACCTTCGGCGAAGAAAACGAAGTGCCACGCGCCCTGGAGGACTATCCCCACCAGAGCTCAAGCGAAATTGGCTCAGCTCCTCCCACCAAGACCGGCAAACAATCGCGCGACAACGCTCCCCCGCCCATCATGCGCAAGGAATCCGCCGAGCGCGTTGCCTCCATGGTGGCCGGCGCGAGCGTCTTCATCCTGTTTGACACCAGCAATTATATGTACCGGGGATTCGTCTACGCCCAGGACGCCATCGCGGAATTCGTGCGCACGCTCGACCACCCCTACCGTGTGGCCTTCTATGCCTACAGCCGCAACTTCTCGCGCATCTGCCTGCTCACCACCGATCGCTCGCAGGCGATTACCGGGGTGAGGGAAACCGTGGCCGGCGACGACGCTGCGCTTTACGACGCGCTCCTGATGACCCTCAAGGACGCCGCGCAGTTTACCGGCAGAAGGGTGATCGTGGCTTTCTCCAACGGGCCTGACAACGCCAGCATGGTTGCGCCTGAAGACGTGCGCGAGCTCGCCCAGACCGAGGGCGTGCCGATCTACATGATCAGCACGCAGCTCGCGCGCCTGGATCCCGTTTCCACCGCCGTCTTCGGACGCATGGCTTCCAGCACCGGCGGCAAATCCTATTTCGCGAAAGATTGGGAGGACCAGGCGAGGGCGTTTGCCTCTATCCGCGATGACCTGGCCCATCTCTACACGCTCACCTACTATCCCCAGCCCAATCCCAATTACGGCTGGAGAAGCATCAACGTGAAACTGGCGGGACAGAACCTGAAGGACTATCGCGTGCGCACGCGCAGCGGCTACCGGCCGCGCACCAACCGGCACTTTGTGCAGGCCACCGCCACGCCGTGAGGTGGTGGCGCGCCGGGCAATCGTGGCGGGGGTTCAGCGCCACCATTTTTCTGTAGCGGCGGCATAAAACCGCCGCGCGACGCTCATCGAGCGCCGCTACAGATCAGAACACAAACACGCCTTTGAGGTAATCGCTCGCCGCCACCTGATCCTCGGAGAACGCCTGGCGGTAATCCTCCAACTTATACCGGTGGGTGATCATGTCTTCCGTGCGCAGCACGCCGTCGCCCGCCGCATTCGCCGCGGGTTCAATGAACCCCGCGTTGTTGCCCGCGCCCAGCACGCGGCGATTCGGCCCCTGAATTGCATCCGGCTCAAATGGCAGCGCCTCATGCTTGCAGAAACCGGCCAGCACCACGCTGCCGCCGAAGCGCGTGAGCTCGATTCCGAGCGAAACCAGAGGATGAAATCCGCTGGCTTCGATCACCACGTCCGTTCCCTCCGGGTGCAGCGAGCCGGCAAGTTCCTTCAGCCGCTCGGCACTCTCCGCCACTTCCGCCGCGCCCCAGGATTTGGCCAGAGCCAGGCGCTTGGGCCGCTGGTCGAGGCACAAAATCCGTCGCGCTCCTGAAGCTTTCAGCACCGCAAGGCAATTCAACCCAATCGGACCCATGCCGAGGATGATTGCGGTTGAGCCCAGGCGCGCTCCCGCGATCGTGGCCACGGCAATGCCCACGCCCAGCGGCTCGAGCAGCGCTCCCTGCTCGAATGAAATTGTCTTGGCGAGCGGATGGAGATTTTGGACGGGAGCGAGGACGTACTCCGCGTATCCTCCCGATGGGCCAAAGCCGATCTGGCGGTATTCCGCGCAGCGCCGCCACTCGCCACGCCGGCAGAATCCGCACTTGAGGCAGGAGATCTCGTTATCAGCCACCACGCGCTGCCCGAGCCATTTTTCATCAGAGGCTGAGCCGACCTTGTCCACCACGCCGCAGTACTCGTGTCCCGGAGTCAGAGGATAATCCACCGTGTGCCGGCCACGCAGCAATTCGAAATCCGTCATGCAAACCGCCGCGGCCTTGATGCGAATCCTCGCCCAGCCGGGCGGGGGCGTGGGATCAGCAACTTCGACCAGGTTCAACTTGCCGGGTTGTTCAAAACGAATGGCGCGCATGAGGATGCGATTATACCTCGCCCACATCAAATCGAGCAGTGTTCCTTTATCCATCCAGAAAATAAGGATTCAGGTAGTACAGAAGTGCTCCCAAATTTCGTCTTCACTTATTGCCGTCGGTGGTAAAATCACTCCGTTGATTGAATCGATAACGGCCGAGGTGAATTCTAAAATCTTTATCCTCGAAAGAGTCACCCTCTTACCTGGGCTTCCCGGAAGCGGAGGATTATGGAACGCACCCACACCATTGCCGGATCACCTGAGGTCAGGCTGGCGGTTCGAGTGCGGGGAATGTCGCATGAGCATCGCTTTTTCGATGAGCTGGCATCGACGACCCGCCTGACCCCTGAATTCATCGTCATTCGCCTTCACGAGAAGGTTGATCCCGACACCGAACTGCACATCACCAATATGCGGACGCAGGTTGGAGGAACATACCGCGTGGCGTGGATTAAGACGCGCTCCGGTGGAGGTCTCCACGCCGTGGGTCTCGAGCTCCTCGATCCGGAAGGGGTGATTTGGGAGCCGGACGCATTTCCCATGGAAATGCCGTCGCCCCTCGGTCCTCCCGTTGCTTTGCTCGAATGCCTGCGCTGCAACCAGAAAATTTCCACCCCTCTGCCGGAGGTGGAAGCCGAATGTCTTGGCGAGGGCTTCACGATTGCGCGCCATTGCGATTCTTGCCGTGCCACAACCTCGTGGATCTTTTCGATGGAAAAACCCCGCGCGGAAGCTCCGCATTTCATCGAATCCACACCGGCGCGTTCCACCGGGCATCAAACGGCACAGTCCTTCAGGGAACAAAGATTGAAGGGGCGCGCGCCGATTCGCATGCCCATCAAAACCATTCGTCACAAATACGGTACAATGGTTTTTGATGTGGGCGAAACCATCAATGTTTCGCGCACCGGAGTGTACTTCGCCACCGACCAAACGTATGAAGTCGGCGGATCCGTAAAGATCGTCATGCCGTACCAGCCCGAGGGAGTGGACATTGCTGTTCCTGCGCGCGTGGTTCGCCAGGATGAGCCGCAAGGCGCCACCCGGAAGCGCGTCGCCGTCCATCTGACCTCCTGAGCCCCCGGCCCGCCCGGTATTCCGATGCCACAGCCCCCGGTTTGATTGAAGCCTCGGCCACCGGCGTTCAATTCGCCGCGCAACCCTGCTGAAGTTTTTGCTGGTAAAAAGCCAGCGCCTGCCCGTAGGTATCCAGCTCCTGCGATTGTTCCGCGGCGGATGGAAAGCGCTTGGGATTTTCCTTGGTTTGATGAATGAGATTATTCATCCAATCAACATAATATTTCGCATCAGACCTGCAATCGTAATGGCCCGGCAAATAGACGGGACTGGTGTGTGCGAGGCGGAGCGTATCACCCTCGCGAAGGAAGCATCGGGCGGCAATCCAGGAATACTTTTGCGGATCAACGGTAAATTCGGCCTGGAAATCGCTGGTGCCGGGCGGGATGGGCCGCCAATCGATGACTTCACCATTGGCCACGATTTCAATGCGGTCAAGCGGCTCGGGCGACCGCGCCTCCACGCTCGCCGCCATCAGTTTTCCTTGGGGCTTCACCTGGAAGAAAAGCATGGGACCATTGGTAACAAAGCTCGGGCCTTCGCGCAGCGCCCGGAACCATTTCTCCACGGAAAACGGGCCGGAGAATTTCACGTAGGCGCGGTTGAAGCCGATGGGATTGGGAAGAACGCCGCTCGCCGTCCCCGCCGTGGCCGGAAGATGAAATCCCAGGTTCAGGTAGTGATAGTAGAGGCTCAAGATGTAATCCAGCCAGCCCTCGCGCCCGGCAAAACTGTGTTCGCGCGGACGCCCCCACGCTTCGTTCGCCTCAATTCCGTACTCGGCCAGTTGATTACACAAGATTTCCATCGAATCCGTCGGCTCAATCGCCATAACCACCGGCACTTCCCACCAAAAGGGTTTTTCAGTGTCAACCCAGGGCAAAACCGCTTGCGAAGCGCGCCGGCTGCGTGCTTGGCGAATGAAGTCGAGCGCGGGCGGCCACTCATCGGCCGAGCCTTCAAAATTTTCCAGCGGCGAATTGAGCTGAAGCATCAGCCAGGCGCCGCCGCCGCGCTCGTCTTCGGCGTTTCGCAGAGTTACCCAGTGCCGCGCGTCGATTCCAATCGTGGAATCGGCCTCAGACCTCCAGATATCGCCCGTCTCGACTTCATAGTTTTTCCGGTGCGGCCATGAGGTGATCACGGGGCAGAAATTCAGATCTTCCGCCTGCACGGCCTCCTGCGCATCCGCAGGCGTGCGGTGAACGTGCAAATCCCCGCTCCACCAGCCCAGCTTGGCCATGTTAATCCAGGGGCGGAACTCCATGGTCACGCTCGCTTCCCCATCGGCCTCGATGGCCACGGATTTTTCTACCCGCTGATATTCCGTTCCGTGTTCCCC
>JASHTO010000337.1 GCA_030040515.1 Terriglobia bacterium | reverse complement strand
AGTTGGTGCAAGAACCGATAAAAATCCTGTCGAGCGCGATATCTTCAATGCGCGTCCCGGGCTTGAGCGCCATGTATTCGAGCGCGCGCGTGGCGGCTTGGCGGTCAACAGGGTCGGCGAATGAACTCGGATCGGGAACTTTGCTGGTCACATCGGTCACCATACCAGGGTTGGTGCCCCAGGTGACCTGCGGCGCGATTTCCGCGGCGTTCAGGGTGACGGTTTTATCGTACTTTGCACCGGGATCGGTCACCAGTGTCTTCCAATGATCAACTGCAACGGTAAAATCCTTGCCACGCGGCACGAAGGGACGGCCCTCCATGTAAGCGTAAGTGGTTACGTCAGGCGCCACCATGCCGGCGCGCGCGCCGCCCTCAATCGACATGTTGCAGACCGTCATGCGGCCTTCCATGGAGAGGGAGCGAATCGCTTCGCCCGCGAATTCCACCACGTGGCCGTTGCCGCCGGAGATTCCGATCTTGCCGATGATGGCCAGAATGATGTCCTTGGCGGTGACGCCGGGCGAGCGGCGGCCGTCAACCTGCACCAGCATGGTTTTTGATTTGAACTGGACAAGGCATTGCGTGGCCAGCACGTGCTCGACTTCGCTGGTGCCGATGCCGAATGCCAGCGCGCCCAGTGCTCCGTGCGTCGAGGTGTGGCTGTCGCCGCAGACAATCGTCAGGCCGGGCTGCGTGATGCCCAGTTCCGGACCGATGACGTGCACGATGCCTTGATTCGGGCTCTGCATGTCGAAAAACAGGATCTCATTTTCGCGGCAATTGCGCGCAAGAGCTTCCATCTGCGCGGCAGCAACATCGTCTGCGAGGGGCAGATGGCGATTCTTGGTGGGCACGGAGTGGTCCATCACCGAAAACGTCAGGTCAGGTCGCCGAACTTTTCGCCCCGCCACCTTCAGGCCGGAAAACGCTTGCGGCGAAGTGCCCTCGTGGACCAGGTGGCGGTCAATGTAAATGAGCGCCGGCTGGCCCGGCTCCTCGGAGACCAGGTGATTTTCCCAAATCTTTTCGTATAAGGTTCGTGCAGGCATAGAGCGATGTTTCCAATCCTCGGATTTCGAATCAGCCAAAGCGGCGGCTGACGATTCAGCGCTGGCCGCGGCAATAGCAGTGGGCAAGAATTTGGTTGTCGCCCAATGATTCATTATACGCCAGCGGGGAGAGTGAGTAAATTCCACGCGCGAGCAGTGTCCTGGTTTTGATGTAGCGCCGCCCTTTTGAAGGCTGGCGCTACAACGGACTCGCGCAAGGCGCGCGAGACAGCACTACTCGGCCCGCGCCAGCTCGGCTATCAACGTTTCGCGGCGCTTCCAGGCGATGTCGCTGGTGAGGTTCAGAACACGGCGATAGCCTATCCATGTACTAACCACCAGCACCAGGTAGGCAGCACCGCACCACTCGAGGTGCCCTGCCCAGTGTGAAAGCACGAAGGGTCCCACGGCCAGGCCCATCACGGGCAATTGGATTCCCAGAGTGATCGCGGCCGCCATGCCCGGCGGAAGAACGCTTTCGAGGGGAGCAAGGCGAGTGAGCAGGGGCATCGCGCGCTTGCCGTAGCGCTGGGACAAGGGCCCCACGAGTTGAAGGCTGATCATCGCCAGTACAAACAGGACGCCCAGGATTTCCCGCGTGCGCCGCTGGGCAAACCAGCGGCTGAGCCAGGCGAAAATCGACCGGTTCAGCAGGAGGTTCAGCAGCGCCACCGGCGACGCAACCGCCACGCCGACGGCCATGCAAGCCAGCCAGTAAATCGCCGCCACCGCCACCGGATCGAAAATTCCGTGCGCAAAGGCCAGAAGCACAAAAGTGGAATAGCGAAGCGGGAAGCGCAGCAGTGAGACGGGATCGGCCTCCGCGCCGAACCCGGTCACGAGAACCGGCAGCACCAGCCAGACGGCAAAAACTACCCAAAGTTCGATAGGAATGATGAAGAGCTTGTGGTGGCTGAGCGCAAACCAACAACCCAGTCCCAGCAGAGGTCCCCACACAAGTACGCCAATTGCGATCCCGGCGCCCATGCCGATCTTGATGGCCAGTTCCAGCTTGCGGCCGGCGATGCGGAGACCGTTGATGAACATGCGCCAGCGCAGCCAGCCCACCAAGCGGAGTTGGGTCGCGATGTCCGGAGCCAGAATCATTCCAGCCATGAGAGCTCCGGCACCGCGGCGCGTTCCCCGCCCACAATGTCCAGAAAGATTTGTTCCAGGCTGAGTTTCTGCCCCTCGGCGTGCCGCGAGGCGACGCCGGAACGCAGTTCGTCAATCGATCCCTGGGCAACCAGCTCACCCCGATGGATGATGGCCATGTGGCTGCACAACTTTTCCACGATTTCAAGCACGTGGGAGGTGAGAAAAATGGTGGCGCCGCGCGCAATCATGCGATTCAGCATCGCCTTCAGAGTGCCGGCGGCAATGGCGTCCACGCCTTCGAAGGGTTCATCAAGGAAAAGCACTTTGGGGCCGTGAATCACCGCCGCGGCCATGGCCAGTTTCTTCTTCATGCCGTGCGAATAATCCACGATGAGGGATTTGCTGCGGTCCGCCAGGCCCATGAAATCCAAAAGTTCCTGCGCACGCTCGGCGGCGGTGACACGGTCAAGGCCGTACATGCGCCCCGCAAAGAGAAGGTACTCCCGCCCCGTCAGCCGGTCGAAAAGCACAAGCCCCTCCGGCACTACGCCGATCTGGCTCTTCAGGCCCACAGGATTGCTCGCAAAATCCAGGCCTAGAATTCGGATGCGCCCGGTGGTCGGCCCCAGCAGGCCGGTAAGCATCTTGATGGTGGTGGATTTTCCCGCGCCGTTGGGACCCAGGAAACCGAAGAATTGGCCTGCCTCCACGCGCAAGTTCACGTTGCGAACCGCTTCCAGTTCGCCGAAGTGGCGCGAAAGACCCTCGGTTTCAATTGCCAGGCTGGCCATGGCGGCTCGTCGGAAGGTTAAAGGCTAAAGGGTAAAGTGTAAAGGCTAAATCCTCTAGTGCGGGCGTTTCGTCCGCCGTGGTATGGGCTTCTCCGATTTCGGGAGTCCGCAAATCGGAACAAAGGATCGCGATAACCGAATGCGCTTGTCCTCCCATGGCTGAACCTGTAAAATTACCTGACGTAGGAGGTTTTACCGTGGCAGTCCGAATCGAAACGCCGTTCCCCTCGATGCACAAAGTTGCCGGAACGTTGGGGGTCTCGGCAGAACGTGTGCAGGAAATAGAGCGTCTGATCGAAACGCGCTCCAAGGCGGAACGGCGGGGTGGGGTTACTTATCGGCGCTCTCGCAATAAGCGGAGCAGCGTAAGGTCGCGAAGCGGCCGGCGCGGTTAAGAACTTGCCGCGCACAAAAGAAAGTCTCTTTCTCAATATCCTCTATGATTCAGATTTTCGTGAGCTCTACCTCGCCTACATAGCTGGTGTTAGCTCCTTCGGCCTGCTCCCGCGCGCCACGCTGGAAATACCGGGTGGAGAAAGGCGGCTGGACCGGATACTCTCCCTGATTCGAAGCTGCGCATACTCCCTGCACGATCTTTCCCGAGTGGAGCTTGACCCTCATCCGCCCAAAACTCCCCGTTTCAACATGCCGTTCGAACTAGGGCTCGCGGTTTCCTGGCAAAAGCTTAAGCGTGCCAAGCATACTTGGTTTGTCTTTGAAGCCGTGCCCAGGCAAGCCGAGAAATCCCTCAGCGACCTCAGCGGCACTGATATTTATATTCACGATGGCAATGTACGTGGTATGTTTAGGCAGCTTTGCAACGCTTTCGTCCGCCTTGGCCAGCCCACAACGCGAGATATGGAAGAAATCTACCTGCGCCTCGCCGATCTCCTGCCCCTGTTGCTGAAGCAAACCGGCTCGGACTCACCCTTCGAAGCTAGAATCTTTCGAGACCTAGTGGTCGCAGCCCGGCGCTCACGCGACGTCAAAATTTCGGGAGCCGATAGGGCGGAGTTTCGAGATGTAACGCGGGCGTTTCGTCCGTCGGGTGGCGGACGAGGCGCCCGCGCTACTGTCTTCAACCTTTACCTTTTAGCCTTGACCCTTTCTTACGTCGTTCCCAGCAATCCGCTGAAGAAGAAATCCACGTAGAATTGGGCGAGTTCGTCCTGCTTGACTTGTCCCGCGGGGCTGTACCACTGGTAGAGCCAATTCACCATTCCCAGCAGGGCAAAGGCGGCGAGGCGAGGAGAGATTTGTGGTGGTTTGGCGCTCTGTTCCTGCACGCGCCCGATCAAATCGACCAGATAATCGATGTAGTGGCGCTTGCGGGCGTTGAGTTTCTTGCGTAGCGTGCCGCTGAGTGAGCGATTTTCGTGCAGGATGACGGTGATTTCCTGGTCGCGTGCCCGCACGATCAGGTCAATGTGGCCGATAATGGTCTTGCGGAGTTTCTCGCTTGGGTCAGGGATGTCCTTAAGGGGCGCGAGCACGGTTTCATCCAGAATATCCATGCCGTAGTTTTGAATTTCGTATAACAGGCGGTCTTTGCTACCGACGTGATGATACAGGCCCGCCTTGGTTAATCCCACGGCCTTGGCAATGTCCTGCATGGAAGCGCCATCGTAACTTTTGGCGTAAAACACGCGCGCAGCGACGCGGCAAATTTCTCGAAGCTTCTGCTTGGCCTCAGCAGCTGGGGGCATAGGAAATAAATACTCACCTCAAGCGGGCGCAGTGTAACACAACCGGCGGAAATTTGGGCGCAAAAGGGGCACAGTCAGGGTTCCGCGTGGCGGGAACAAGTTGTAGCGTGTCCCCACCACCCGCGACGCGAACGCGTCTGAGGGCAGCCTCGCTACAACGCGGCCTCCGGGCGAAACCTTGGAGGAGGGCAGGAGAACCCCTGTAGCGGCGGTCTATGACCGCCGTCCGACGCTCATAGAGCGCCGCTACAGCGCACGCGTGGCGCGCACAGGCGGCCTAGCGCCTCATGAGGGGGTTTGCCATCCACAGGGGAAAGTGGTCATATTGAATCCAGCCCCGTAAATCAGGAATTTCACGGGAGGCGTGTTCGATGTTGAGTAAACCCAATGATCGTCATGAAGGAGCCTGGCCTTCGAAGCAACTGCGCCTGATCCTCGTCGTCAGCTTTGGCGGATTGCTGGCCTTGATGGTTGTCGCCGGTGTGGGTGCGCTCTCCCTGGCGCGTCAACTGCATACTCAGGAGGAGGCAATTCACGAAGCATTTCTGGCACGCAGCCAGCCTCTGCTGGTGCTCTCATCGTCCATCTACGTTTACAACGATCGGATGCAGGAATATCTCCTGAGCGAGAATCCGCAATCGGATGGACTGACTGCGCAGGAATTTTCAAGACTCACGGCCCAAATTGATTCCAGGCTGAAGACGTATCCCCGGAATCGCCAACCGGAGGAGCGGGCGATTCTGGAGAGCCTGAATGAGCTGTTCACAGAGCAGCAAAGCGTGTTGAGTCCGGTCTTGGCTTGGAGCGAGAAGGAACGGCAGACGCAGGCGTGGCGATACTTGAACGATGTGATTCTGCCCCAGCGTTTGAGAATTGCGCAACTGTCGCAAAAGGTGGCAATCTGGAACAATCAACAAATGGTGGACTCGCAACAGAAAATCTTCACCACGTTTGCCGCCTTGCAGGCGCGGCAAACCCGCCTGCTGGCAACTGCTCTGGCCGCCGGACTGGCTTTGTCCCTCGCCAGCATCGCCTACCTTCTCCGCCTTGGGAAAGAGGCGCAGCAGCGCTATCACGAACTTGCCCGCAACCGCGCCGAGCTCGCGGCATTATCGGCGCAGCTCGTGGATGCCCAGGAGTCCGAGCGGCGGTCGATTTCGCGCGAGCTTCACGATGAGGTAGGCCAATCGTTGGGAGCGATGCTGGTGGAGGTGGGGAGACTGGCGACCTCGGTCCCTTCCGAAAACGCGCAGGTCCACGAACAG
>JASHTO010000336.1 GCA_030040515.1 Terriglobia bacterium | reverse complement strand
TGCGGCCGGCCACGGAAATGTATCGGCCGATTTGACCATCGAGCACTTTCGTGTCATCCCAGACGGCTGGAACCCTCTCCAAGAACTCGATCTCGGGTTCACCGTGGAAAGCGGCAGGGCGCTCCCCCCAGAACAACCACTCGAGCGGACTGTAGTAAATCACGGCCAGCGCCAGTTGATGCGCTCGCGTCGTCTTGATCCTGTCGTCATAATAGCAAATGGTGTAATCCGCCGGGCCGGCCAGGAAACGCGTAAAGCGAAAGAAGCGCTGCCGGCAAATCAAGCTTCTTGCCGGCAGCGCTTCAGTTTTACGACTGTCAGAAGCGGAGTTTTAGCGCGAGTTGGATTTGCCGAGGTTGTAATTCCACCGCCGAGACAACCCCGGCATCAGAAGTTCCTATGTCAACTCCTGGAGGGGCGAAGCTTTGGATGTTGAAGATGTTGAAGGCTTCAGCCCGAAACTCCAACTGGAAGCTTTCCTTGATCGGAAACATCTTGAAAAGCGAAAAGTCCACGTCACCAACACTCGCCGAGCGCAACACGTCTTTCCCGAAGTCCCCAAAAGAGTCAACGGGGATGGAGAAGGCCCCGGCGTTGAAATACTGCGAGGAGGTCGGGCTCGACAGGTGCGGATTACCTACGAGGTCGGGCCGAGAGTAATTCCAGTAGCCAACCGTGTCGCCGACGTTGGCAACATCGCCCAGCACATCCAGGTTGTAGGGCTGCCCGGAACGGACCGAGGTGATGGTGTTCACTTGCCACCCTCCCAGAATCTGGGAGAGCGGGCCATGGTTCATGTACCGCTTGCCGACGCCCGCCGGAAGTTGATACAAAATCGAAGCGGAAAAATAACTGGGGATATCGTAAGCGGAAGCGCCCCAGTCACTCCTGATGTTATAGATATTCTGGACCGCGGCAAATCCACCGGGGCCATTTTCCACGCCGTAGTACCCGCTGCCACCGTCGTCCAGAGACTTCGACCACGTGTAGGACAGCAGGAACTGCAAGCCTTCGGAGAAGCGCTTCTCCGCCGACAATTGCAGGCTGTTGTAATGCGCCGAGCCGATGGATTCACCCATGAAGGTGACGGCAGCCCAGGGGAACGGAGTAAGCGCCTCAATCGCAGCAGCCGATCCATTGGTGGCTTGCGTCGCCACGTTAAACAACCCGGTGACGTTCAAGCGGTCGCTTTTAGCGCCCACATAAGCGGCAGTGAGCAGGATGTTGTGGGCCATTTGCCGCTGGATGTCCACGTTCCACTGGTTGGAACGTGCGGGCTTGATGTGCGGGTCGTACATCCAGTTCTGAGTACTCCACGGCGAGGCGGTGGGCAAGGCGGAAGCGCTCAGCGACTGCAAATCCTGGACGGTGGTCAAGGATTGGCCGATGCCATTGAAGGCTAATTGCGTGTTGGTAGCGGCAGGCCATGCGCCGACGTTGGCCTGGAAGGTCTGGATTTGCCCCATCATTGAGGCGTAAACGATCCCGAAACCAGCACGTACCGCCGTCTTCTCGGTTAGCCGCCAAGCTATGCCGAGCCGGGGACCAAACATGTCGTTCACGGGGTAGGGTCCCACGTTCTTGTTCGGAGCAACCACGATCATATTTCCATACGGAATATTCGTCAGGCTACCGTCACCCGGGATGCAGGGTGCGGCATTCGTGGTGTCGCACGCGGGGGGGAGCGTGCCACCGCCAATCAACCAATCGCCGTTCGACGGGTCCAGCAGACTGGTCGAGCTCTTCGTCAGATTCGGCGTGGACGTGTGGTCATAGCGCAGGCCGGCGGTAAGGGTCAACTTCGGAGTAATCTGCCACTTATCCTCGACATACGGCGCCCAACTGGGAAAATTGAAGTCGAAGTCCTGCGCTGCGAAGTAAATGGTGCTGGGCAAGCCCAATAACTCGGAAGCCAATGAATCCCCGGTGGTGCCAAGGTCGGCCGGATTTCCGGTCTGGGTGTTGCTGTAGAAGTACTGGTTCCTCTGCCCCATGCCGGGTCCGAGGGCACAGCACTGGTAGCGCAGCCAGAACAACTGAAAACCGGACTTGACGGTGTGCTTTCCGTGAACCCACGATAGGGTTCCGGAGAAATCCCACGAGGTTTCGCGATTCTCATAGGGACCGGCAAGCCCGAGGTCCGTGTACGGGGCTGACGGAATATTGTCGACATAGCCATATTTGCTGAGCCCCTGGTAACCGAGTGACGAGTAAAGTCCGCTGCCCGCGTCCGGACTTGTATAACTGACCCCGGGGTAGCGGTTGAATCCGAGTCGCGCATCAAACACCAGGTTCGGGCTGAAAAGGTGCGTTTCGCCGCCACCCATGTTGGTCGGTTCGTTGCTGGAGCCGCTGTTCACCAGCGCGTCAACGGGCGTGGCAAACGGGTTGTACATGCGGATAAACCGGAACCAGGCCGTATCGTTCTGGCTGATGCGCTGGTCGACCCGGCCTTCGTACGTCCCGTCATTGTTGCTCAGTTCGCCGTTGTTGACGTAATTGAAAGCGGGATTGCCCACGAGATTGGGAGCGCTGTAGAGGGCTTGAATGAAGCCTTGCGTCGCCGGGTTAATCTCGCTGGGGAGTATCTTATTGCAGGGAGTTGCCCCTGCGGTTCCCTGGGCTACAGGAACGCCGCCAGCGCATACATAGGGGAGACGCATGTAGGATCCCGGGATGGCGGGGTTGGGCGCCGTGGTATTGGGATCGTAGAGCACTTGCGTCGAGTAATCTGCGGAAAAGTCGCCGCTGATTTCCGCGGCCGTCGGGAAGCGCTCGAACGATTGTTCCGGTTTTCGGTACCGCCAGCCTTCGTAGGTGAAGAAAAACCAAGTCTTGTCCTTGCCCTTGTATACCTTGGGGAGAATGATGGGGCCTCCTAAGGAGAACCCAAACTCATTCTCACGGAACGGGGCCGGAGACGACCGGTTAGCGTCTGCAAAGGGATCGCGGGCATCAAAGATGTTGTTGCGCACGAACTCCCAGGCCGTCCCATGCAGTCCGTTGGTGCCGGACTTCGTTGCCACGTTGATAATTCCACCCAAGGCTCCACCATACTCCGCGCTATCGTTATGTGACTGCACCTTGAATTCCTGAATGCCATCCAAGACCGGCAGTACGGAGTCTGTACCGGTAAACCAAAGGGTGAAGTTCAACCCGTCCATCAAGAAGAAATTCCCTCGGTTCCACTGCCCACCTACGGAAGGTTGGGCAAATGAACTGCCGGGGATTCCCTGCATGCTCCCGAAACCGCCGCCCACGCTGGCATACTGGCCGGTCGATACGGGGGTGACCCCGGGTGATAGGATCAGCAGTTGGGAAAAGTTGCGGCCATTCAGCGGCAGCTCCGCCACCGCCGTGCCGGTGATGACCGAGCCTAAGGCGGAAGACGTGGCTTGCAGTTGAGGTGCTTGCGCCTGGACTGTCACCGCCTGATTGACCGCTCCCACCTTCAGGACCGCGTCAACGGCGAGCGATTGGTTAATCTGTAAGACAACCCCTGGGAACTGTGCCGTCTGAAAACCCTGCTTCTCGACGGTCAAGGTATAGTTTCCAGGCGGCAGCAAAGGTATGACATACAACCCTGCGGTATTCGTCTCGACCTTGCGAACCTCGTTGGTGCCGGTGTTGGTGATGGTTACGGTGGCTTGCGGCACCACCCCGCCGCTGGAGTCAGTTACTTGACCAGATACTTGGCCGGTAGTTGTTTGTGCTCGCGCACCTACCCCAACGAGGAGCCATAAACCCAACATCAGGCTCAACGTACACACAAACGTCCTCTTCATGGCTGTCAGTCCTCCTCGCAGTGATATGTCTTGAAAGCTGAAGACCCGATGCTCAGGGGAAGCAGTTTGCCAAGTGAAGCAGTGTTGGCATGGAATTCACACTAGTCATCAACTTAACTACCCCAAACCTAATGACCCACTTAGACTTCTAAGGAACAGGCTTAGGAAATGCGTTAACTTAAACGAAACTTCGAATTTATACTGCAGTCCCGATATCATGTCAAGAACTATATGTCCTTTATTATGTGTTGGCTGTTGAACTAGATCGGGAATGACGCTTATAAATACAAAGAATTGATTTCGTTTTGCGAATCCTTTACTATAGCGCTGACTGAAACAGAAAGCATTCGCGATCCTCGCAACCAATTCGGAGCGGAAATGCGGATGGGGAGATGCGCATGTCGGTAACGATGAAGGATATCGCCCGCGATCTTCACGTGTCTGTTGTAACCGTTTCCAAAGTGATCCGAAATAACCCTGATATCAGCAAGGAGACAAGGCGAAGGGTACTTAAGCGCATCCGTGAACTGGATTATCATCCGAACCTCGCCGCTCGCGCCCTCGTTACAGGCAAGACCTACTCGATTGGACTGATCGTTCCCGATTTGCTCCATCCGTTCTTCGCTGAACTTGCCAACGGCCTTTCCAACGCCCTGCGCAGCAAGAACTATATCCTTCTCATCTCTTCCTCCTCGGAGGATCCGGATATTGAGCGCCACGACATCGAATCGTTACTGATCCGGCGCGTGGACGCGATTATCATTGCCTCAACCCAGAATTCGGTGGAGAGCTTTCGGCACATCGAGAAGCGGCAGATTCCGTATATCCTTATCGACCGCAGCATTCCGGGGCTAGCGGCTGGTTTTGTCGGAGTTGACGATGTGGCGGCCGGTCGCCTTGCGACCCAGCACCTCATCTCCGCCGGTTGCAGGAGAGTCGCACATATCCGTGGTCCCGCCGTCAGCACCGGTCTGGGGCGCCTGGAAGGTTACAGCCAGGCGTTGGCAGCCAATAATCTTGCTTTCTGTTCTGACTATGTGGTGCAGGCAAGGACTGGCGATGTGGAGGCTTACCGCAGCGGCGCCGAGGCGATGAACAAGTTGCTCGCCCTGAAGCGGCGCCCGGATGGTGTGTTTTGTTACAACGATCCCGTCGCCATCGGGGCTATCGACGCCGTTCTGAATGCTGGGCTGCGCGTGCCTGACGACGTGGCGGTGATTGGCTGCGGCAATCTTCACTATAATGCCTGGCTGCGTGTTCCTCTTTCGAGCGTCGATCAGCGAAGTTTAACCATAGGTGAACGAGCTGCAAAACTCGCCTTATCCTTGATTAAGTCCAAGAATATGAACAAGTCGAAAAGAATTATGGTGGACGTCAAGGTCGTGGCACGAGCTTCAACCCAGAGAGAAGTTACTTGGGACAATAAAGTCCTGCGCGCCGGTTGATTCAAGCGGCCTGCGCCGTCGTGGAAGGGCCGGTAAGCCGGTTCCATCGGGCTGGTCGCCAACGACCTCAGGGCCTGCGCGAGTGCCGTCCAGACCCGGGATGTTACGACAAGTTGGCAGATCACCGCGAGGCCAACCTGCTGACAGGTGCCCAACGATCTTGAGCCCTTTTCCTCCGCTTATTCAGGCCCCGGATGGGCTTTACCCGTCGACTTGCCGGCGTGGGCGTTTTCCAGCGCAATGTATAGGGCTTTTGTAGCCTGCTCATCATCGGGATCCTGTTTCAGAACTTCCCGCAACTCGGCGACTCCTTCATCCCACCGGCCTAGCCGACACAGGGCCAAGGCCTCATTTCGACGGAAAACCGTCACCTTCGGATTCAGCCTGACGGCCTCACGATACTTTTCGAGCGCGCCGGTCAGATCTCCGGCTTTCTCCAGTTCCACGCCGGAGTTGTTTGCCTGCATCGAGATCAGTTCATTGCCGACCTTGGCCAGCCCGCCGCTGATTTTCGTCGATAAATCCTGCTGGCAGGCCTTCGCTTCTTCCGCCTTCCCCGCCTTTTGCAGAGCCATGCAGAGCTGGTACGAAGCAGACCGGTCGTCGGGTTTCAGTTGGGCGGCCCGGCGCAATGGCGCTACAGCCTCCACCGCGTTGGCAGCGCGGAGGTAGGCAGTTCCCAACTCATATTGGGCCTCGAAATCGTCAGGCGCCAAGGCCACGGCCTTTTTGAACGCCGCTATCGCGGCTGGGTCATTGTGCTGCCATTTGCGGATCATTCCCTGGGACACGTACGCTTCGCGATAATTTGGCTGCAGGGAAATAGCAGTATTGAGTTCTTCCAGGGCCTTTTCCAGGTCATTTTGTTCGATAAGAATCTGCGCGAGCAAGTAATGACACTGCGCTGCCGAGGGCGTGTTTCCATAGATCTTGATGGCCTGCTTCAGGTGCTCGCTGGCGCCGGCCAATTCATGCCGCTGTCCCAAAATCATCGCGAGACTGACATGGGCATCCGGGAATCCTGGGTCAAGCTGGAGGCTCCTTTTGAACGACTGGCGCGCAGCATCGGGATCGCCAAAACGAGCCTGCACGGTACCCAGGGTAAAGTGAGCCAGCGCGGAGGCGGGCTCCAGCTCGACCGCTCTCTGGAGTTCTTTGAGCGCTTCCGACCGCTCCGGCTCGAGCGCCAACGCCGACCCCAGAAGGAGGTGGGCGTCACCATTCTCCGGCTCCTCGAGTAAGACACCGCGCAGAATCACGATAGCTTGGTCATTCGAACCCGCTTCGAGAAGGTGCCTGGCTTGCGCGATCTCCCGTCGGCAGCGGGCTGACGATGCCGAAGGCGTGGTGGCGCCAGCCGATGCTACGTGCTCTTGTGGGTTGGGCGTCTGCGGTTGCAGAGTGCTGACAAATGCCACCCAAGAGCACAGCCAAACGGCGAACCAGAGGGAATGAACTCTCATTGACTCGTCCGCCTCCCCCCGAAGGGACGACTCCGCTTGTGAGGTCCATCCCTGAGCAAAATCATAAAATTCTCAACGGCCGCCCCGCCCTTGCGACTGCAGGGGAACTCGGCTGGTTCGGTCCAGCGCCGCGTATTTCTGGACAAGTTTAGCATTACCGACGCCTGAATAGATGGGAGCGAGTAAGTAGTTGACCTGGAGATCCAGAATAAAGCCGGAGGGAGGCTGCTGTCGTCTCCAGGAACCTTCGCCGATCCATCCTGTTACCTCTACTTCAAAGTCGTCTTGTGAGTTTCCCCGCATCCCCGGTGCGGGCGGAACTCCTCGCTTCAGGCCAAAAAGCATCAGTTCACGCGGACTAGCCGACGCCGGGAGGGAGTGTAACACAAAAGTTTAACTGAGAATTTGGCAGCGGTCTCGCGCTCGGTCCTTTTGAAAAATTGTACCTTGGGGTTGTACGTTAGAAGGAATCGGAGGCACAAGTGATGAGCGGCAACTCAATTGAGATTCGGCCCGAAAAACGCCCTTTGCGGATGGCAAATCCGCCAATCTTGCAAAGCGGCCTGGAAGCACCCTTGCGTTGGGTAGCGGCAGGAGGAGTACGGTGGAAAATACCGAGTATTCGCCGCGTACTTTCCGTTCCGCACTCGCGCCGACTTGATCACAACGATTGGCAGGAATTCCTGAGAAAGTGTGACACGCTATGTGGCCGGGTGCCGGAGCGCGATCACCGCACATATCTCACCGAGTTCAGATCTCGTACAACTTACTTGGGCTTGCCCCGAAAACATCAGGTGTGTGCACTTTCGATTCCGGAAGGAAGCTTTGCGCGCTCGCGATGCGGAGATTTTCCAGTTCCATCGACTCGCCTGCAAAAGACCCCATTTCGCTGAAGGCCGTCGCGAGGCGCTTTGAAACGGGGCGTCGTGACAAAGCAGCGAGATTTGGTTATATCACGACGCACTTCGGCCAAGGCGCAAGGAAAGCGACCCACCTCTCCCCTGGGAAGTTCGACAAGGGTTGGCGGAACTGAGGAACTATTCGCCTTAGTTCCAGCGGAGTGAGAGAATGGATGGCGTCAAATCCGAAAAGGGTTAGTCGGCTTAAATTTGGTGACCATCGTGGACTTGAAGTGAATAGTTCGACCCGCCTTGTTCGGACGGAGGGCTAGAGAATTTACATTTATTATGTAGCGTATTGAGCGCTAAAAAAGAAGCCTTTGCAATCGGCCGTGGAAATCGCGCCGAAGGCGGTTTTAGCCGCCCAAGCAGTTCGTCTTCGATGCGCGGAGCCTTGCTGCGTAGGACCTGTTTGACCTTGCTCCACATCGGTTCGATGGGGTTGAAGTCGGGCGAGTAAGGCGGCAGATACAACAACCGGGCGCCGACTGCTTCGATCGCTTCGCGAACTCTCCGGATTTTGTGGGTCGCCAGGTTGTCCAGAATCACCACGTCGCCGGAGCGCAGCGTGGGGGCCAAGCCTTGCCGTATCCAGGCCACAAACATCGCGCCGTTCATCGGACCGCCAAACAACCAGGGGGCACAAGGACCCTCCAGGCGGAGGCCCGAGACGAGCGTGCTGGTCTGGTAGTGTCCGTGGGGGATGCGGGCCAGGAGTCTCTCGCCGCCCAGGACGCGGCCTCGCAGGCGAGTCATCTTGGTGTTGGCTCCGCTTTCGTCCACAAACAACGGAGCGGTCACCGGCTCGACGGCCAACTGCTTATGCCAAACGTCCCTTCCTTCGGCCACGTCGGGCCGGTCGCGTTCGGCGGCGGCCAGAGTTTTTTTAAACTTCCAGCCCAGCCGCCGCAATCAGAGATCGACCGTGGAAGTGCGGAACGGCCTGTCCATGCGGGCACCCAACTCGGCCAGGGTGGCATCGGGCTGTTCGGATACCAGGTGCAGCAGCCGGCGCTTCCTCTCTTCGGTGAGTAACGTCTTGCGTCCACACCTATGCGTCCGGGACTCCAGCGTACGGCGCTCGCGAAAATGCTGGCGCACGCGGCGCACCGCCGCCACGCAGAAGCCCGCAACTGCGCGGTCTCGCGCGTGCTCTTGCCTTGCTCGTAGAGCTCGAGAATACGCTTGCGAAGGGGAATGGGTATGGCTCTCATGAACACACTCTGCCGCATGTGCCTCCATTTTTGCAAGCTACATTATTTATGGAAATGCTCTAATTCCCAGCGGGAGCAGGGAAGGTTGAGGAAAAAGCTTCGAGCAACGGTTTTTCATCCGTGTGCCGATGACCGAAACCCGAAGTTTCACCTCTTGCCAACTAGTGAAATCAATACGATACTGGTCGTGACTGGGAAGGATTCGTAGACGCAATCGAGAGTTTTGGGCAATACTGGGACATACTAGGACCGAATGTCATTTCTAAGTTATTGAAAAAAACATGGGCCTGTAGCTCAGACGGATAGAGCAACGGTTTCCTAAACCGTGGGTCGGGAGTTCGAATCTCCCCAGGCCTACCATTCTTTTCAACCAGTTAGCAGGGTTCCCATGGACTGAGCGAGTACAAACTGGTACAACGAGACACCTCACGCATTCAAAAGCACCTTTGCCACCTCATGCACCGCTTCCCGCTTGGCCGCCGAAACCGCCTGTGTGTACGTGTTCAAAGCAGTCGGGTATGCTGTTGGTCGGATCGCGGGGCCCAGGCGATCCTCAACCTCCGCACCTGCCACCGCAACGGAGATTTTGAGCAGTACTGGGAAACCTACGCCGCCTCCGCTTGAGTAACTTCTATGTCGTGCACCCAATGACTTGGGCGATCGAAGCCCTGTGACTTCACGCGAATACTTATCGGGTGAAATGGTTGCGCTCGTTGCAGCCATGCGACGAACGGCCTCCGGACCGCCTTCGATAGGCTACTTATCAATGACGGCAA
>JASHTO010000335.1 GCA_030040515.1 Terriglobia bacterium | reverse complement strand
CCGATGCCCAGGGCCATCGTCACGATGGCGACGGCGGCAAAGCCGGGACTGCGGCGAAGCTGGCGCAGCGAGTGGCGAATGTCCTGAACGATGGATTCCAGTGAGGAAAGGCCGCGCTGGTCGCGGACATTTTCCCGGGTCTGCTCGACGCCGCCGAAACTGCGCAGCGCGGCGTAGCGGGCTTCGTCAGCCGTCATGCCCTTTCGTTTGTTCTCCTCCGCCAGCAGTGCGAGATGCGAACGCAGTTCCCGGTTCAGTTCTTCGTCGCTGTGCGTCTTGCGAAAGATGCCCAGAAATCGAGAGACCAACACGCGCAATTCAGTCACGGAGGAACCTCCAATCAAAAGAAAAACACCTCGCGCAAAGGCGCCAAGGCGCAAAGCATCGCAAAGCGAACAACGCACAACTCACTTCTGACTGACAACTGAAAACTGACAGCTGTTAACTCGAAGTCTCTGCCAGCAGGCGCTGCATCAGCGCCGCCGTGCGGCCCCAGTTTTCCTCTTCCGCCATAAGCTGCTTCCGCCCCGACCTGGTGAGCGAGTAGAATTTCGCCCGGCGATTGTTGTCAGAAGCGCCCCACTTCGAGCTGATCCAGCCGCGCTGCTGGAGGCGCAGCAGGGCGGGGTAGAGCGTGCCCTGATTCATATGCAGCAGATTTTCAGAAATCTGTTCCAGCCGGCGGGCGATGCCGTAGCCGTGCATCGGCCCCATGCTCTCCAGAACCTTCAGCACCATCAGGTCGAGCGTTCCTTGCAAGACTTCCTGTCCCATGAGACTTTCTCCTTTAGACCGCCAACAGGAGAATAGGCGCGTCTCTGTAGAATGTCAACAGGAAAATGAGGGGAGGGAAGGCTCTCACCACAGAGACGTCTTTCTCTGTGAACCTCTGCGCCCTTTGTGGTGATGGTTTTTGCTGGGTTCGCTTCCATCCAGGTTGAGTCAGGGAATACTTACGAGGGTGCGGTAGACTTCGCAGCGCCCGACTGGCGGATTCCCAGCACGCCGGCCTGGGCATGCACGACAGCGATGGCGGCCATGTTGACGATCTCCTCCACGCCCGAGCCGCGCGCCAGCACGTGCACGGGCTTGGCCATGCCCATCAGGATGGGTCCGAGAGCTTCCGCGCCGCCCATGCGCATCATCAATTTGTATGCGATGTTTCCCGCTTCGAGGCTGGGGAACACCAGCACGTTGGCGTCGCCCTTCACCTGGGAAAAGGGATAATCCTCCACCGCCAGTTCGGGCACGATGGCCGTGTCGGCTTGCATCTCGCCGTCCACAACCAGCCCGAGGGCCTTTTCCTTTACGAGTTCCGTGGCTTTGCGAACTTTATCTACCAACGGGTGGCGCGTGCTGCCGAAATTTGAAAACGAAAGCATGGCCACGCGCGGCTCCACGTTGAACCAGCGGGCCACTTCGGCTGCGAGGATCGCGGTTTCGGCCAGATCTTCGGACGTCGGCTCGATGTTCACCGTCGTATCGCCGAAAAAGTAGACGTCCTTCTTAGTGACAATCACGTAGAGACCGGAAACGCGCTTCACGCCGGGGCGCGTGCGAATGATTTGCAGCGCGGGGCGGATGGTATCGGGATAATGCTGGCTGACGCCGGCGACGAATCCATCCGCATCGCCCATATTCACCATCATGGCGCCGAAATAGTTGGTGTTGAGCATCCACTCGTGAGCTTCGGCGCGGGTAATGCCAGAGCGCTGGCGCAGCTTGAAGAGTTCATCAATATAAAAGGGCAGGCGGTCGGACTGGACGGGCTCAATGATGCGCACTCCGTTGTGGTCAAGCCCCAGCTCGTGGAATTTGTTTTCGATCACCGCCGGCCTGCCAAGCAGAATTGGATCGGCGATGTTTTCCTCCACCAGGCGGACGCTGGCGCGGATGATCTTCTCGTGCTCGCCTTCAGAGAACACAATGCGCTTGGGAGCGGCCTTGGCGCGGAAGCGAATGTTCTGCATCACCGCGTAGGTTCGGCCCAGCCGCTTTTGAAGTTGCTCGCGGTACTCGTTGATATCCAGGTTAATTCGCGCGGCGCCGCTCGACATGGCGGCCTCCGCCACGGCCGCCGATTCCCAGATCAGCACGCGCGGGTCAAAGGGTTTGGGAATGATGTATTCCGGGCCGAAGTGCATGCGGCTGACGCCGTAGGCGCGCAGCACGGAATCGGGAACGTCCTCCTTGGCGAGGGCCGCCAGGGCGCGCGTGGCGGCGAGCTTCATGGCCTCATTGATGGCGCGCGCGCGCACATCGAGCGCGCCGCGGAAAATGAAGGGAAATCCCAGAACGTTGTTCACCTGATTGGGATAATCGGAGCGGCCGGTAGCGATAATGGCGTCAGGCCGCGCCGCTTTGGCTTGCTCATAGCCGATCTCGGGGTCGGGGTTGGCCAGCGCGAAGACAATGGGACGCTCGGCCATGGAGCGCAGCATTTCCGGGGTCACGCAATTGCCAATCGAGAGGCCCGCGAAGACGTCGGCGTCCTTGAAGGCATCGGCGAGAGTACGGCGGTCGGTCTTTACCGCGAAGCGCGCCTTGTAGGGATTCATGTTCGTTTCACGGCCTTCGTAAACCACGCCCGTGGTGTCGCAGAGCAGAATGTTTTCGGGCCGCACGCCGAGATGAATGTAGTGTTCCGCGCAGGCGATTCCCGAAGCTCCGGAGCCGTTGAAGACCACGCGCACTTTGCTGATGTCCTTGCCCACGATTTCGAGCGCGTTCAGCAGCGCCGCACCGGAAATGATGGCGGTGCCGTGCTGGTCGTCATGAAAGACCGGAACCGACATGGTCTTGCGCAGCGTCTGCTCAATGTAAAAACACTCGGGCGCTTTGATGTCTTCCAGATTGATTCCGCCGAAGGTTGGCTCGAGAAGCTGGCAGAGGCGAATGACCTCATCGGGCTTTTCGGAATTTACTTCCAGGTCGAACACGTCGATGTCCGCGAAGCGCTTGAACAGCACTCCCTTGCCTTCCATCACCGGCTTGCCGGCCATGGCGCCGATGTTGCCGAGGCCCAGAACGGCCGTGCCATTGGAGACGACGGCCACCAGGTTTCCGCGCGCGGTGTAATCGAACACGGTCTCGGGCTTGGAATGAATCTCCAGGCACGGCTCGGCGACGCCGGGCGAATAAGCCAGGCTCAAATCCCATTGGGTGCGGCAGGGCTTGGTGGGAACGACCTCAATTTTGCCCTTGCGCCCGGAGTGGTGGTAATCCAGCGCATCCTGCTTGCGAATTTCCATGACCTGGCCCCCTCGGAGATTTCTTGGCTGAGTCGAATGATTTTGGACTTACATCATAGCGCAAGGGGGTGCAAATCTCGCGTTTCAGTCGTCTTGCGCGGGTAGAGGCAAATTTTTCGAGCGTTTCTACTCGGCGAGGCGGGAGAGAGGAAGTTCCAGTCCCGAGAAAAGAGGGGAGGTGAGTGATTGGCTGGAGTTCAGTTGGGCCGCCAGCTCATAGCCGCCTGGAACCAGTCGATAAATTTCCGCCGAAGAGGTTTCCGGATCAATGATCCAATATTCCCGCACGCGCGATCGCGCATAAAGCTTCAGCTTCGTTGTGCGGTCGATTTTGGCCGTGCTCTCGGAAAGGACTTCCACCACCAAATCCGGAGCGCCTTGAACGTTCTTCTCGGTGATGATCGAGACGCGAGCTTTCGAGACGTAGAGGATGTCAGGTTGGACGACGTCGTATTGTGAGAAGGCAACGTCGAAGGGAGCGGAGTATACCTCACCGAGGTCGTGACTTTTCACAAAATCGATCAGATAGTAAAGTAGATTCGAAAGAACCTTTTGGTGTCGGCGGAAGGGTACGGCAGTCACGTACAACTCTCCATCAATGATTTCGTATCGCCGGCCGTCGCTCGGCAGGAGGCAGTAATCCTCGTAGGTCAGGCGCGTGTCAATCAGCATGGGCAGATTATACCGCCTGGGCAGATGCGAAGGCCAGCGCGAGAAGGGTTTTCTGCTGCACATCGTGGCCTTTGCCGGAGCCGGTGGCGGGGCTGGGGCTGGCGGAAAGTTTCACGGAGCGCACGGAGCGCGGCTTGGCCAGCCGCCGCAGGCGCGGCATCATGAAAGAAATAGCGCCCATGTTGGCCGGCTCTTCCTGCACCCACACCACCTCGTGCGCGGTAGCATGCTGGTTGAGTGCGCCAACCAAATCGCTCTCCGGAAAAGGGAAGATCTGTTCCAGGGCAAGAATCGCCGTGCGCGTGTCGCTGATTTTCCTGCGTTCGGCGCGCAAGGCATGAACGATTTTCCCTGTTGCCACCAGCACGCGGCCGGCTTCCGCAACCTCGCAATCCGGGATCACGGTTTGGAAGCGTCCGTTGGTGAATTCCTGCAAGGGCGAGAGCGCAGCGGGATGGCGCAGCATGCCTTTGGGCGTAAAAATCACCAGCGGCTTGCGCCATCGCCGCAGGGCCTGCCGGCGCAGCAGGTGGAAATACTGTGCGGCGGTGGTGGGTTGGCATATTTGCACATTGTCGCGCGCGGCGAGTTGCAAAAAGCGTTCCAGGCGCGCGCTGGAGTGCTCCGGTCCCTGACCTTCGTACCCGTGCGGAAGCAGCAGGACCAATCCCGAGAGCAATCCCCACTTGTCCTCGCCCGCCGCGATAAACTGGTCGATGTAAACTTGCGCACCGTTGGCAAAGTCACCGAATTGCGCTTCCCACAGCACCAGCGTCTCGGGATAATCGCGGCTATAGCCGTATTCGAATCCCACTACCGCGGCTTCGGAGAGCGGCGAGTCATAAATCTCAAACGCCGGCTGGTGAATGTCCATGTTGGCGAGCGGGGTGTACGCGGCCTCGGTCTGCGTGTCAAAGAGCGTGGCGTGCCGCTGATTGAAAGTTCCGCGGCGGCTGTCCTGACCGCTCAGGCGCACGGGCGTTCCTTGCCGAAGAAGAGTGCCGTAAGCCAACAGCTCAGCCGAACCGAAATCGACGGGAATACGGCCTTGCGTCATTTGAATGCGCTGTTCGAGGAGCTTTTTCACTTTGGGGTGCGTAGAAAATCCTTCGGGAACACGCGCCATCAACTCGCCGACGGTCACCAGTTCCCGAGCGCTCACTGCGGTTTCAACTTCCATGGCCGGGTCGTAAGCGCCACCCTGATAGGCGTCCCAATAAGGCGGAAGCTGGCGGAGAGTTGGACTTTTGCGGATGCTGCGCGCGCGCTTGAGCGCCGCTTCCATTTCGCTCTTGATCTCGGCAATGCGCGGCACTGCATCGATTCCGTGACGCTGGGCATATGTTTCCCAGACGGGTGGCAATGCGGCGATGCGGCGGTAGCGCACGGGCTGCGTTGTCGTAGGGTCATCCACCTCGCTGTGCCCGTGGCGGCGGTAGCCAATCAGGTCCAGCACGATGTCGCTGCGAAACTTGTAACGATACTCCGCTGCCCAGCGCGCCGCCCGCACCGCGGCGTCCGGATCGTGAGCATTCACGTGAAAGATCGGGATGGGCAGGCGCTTGGCTACGTCCGCGGCGAATCGTGTGGAGGCAGTGTCCTGAGGGTTGGCGGTAAATCCGATCAAATTGTTCACCACCACGTGCATCGTGCCGCCGACGGTGTATCCGTCCAGATTGGCGAGATTGAGAGTTTCCGCCGCGGTTCCCTGGCCGGCGAAGGCCGCATCGCCGTGAAGCAGCACGGGCAGCACACAAGTGGTGCCGCGCCCGCACAGGCGTGCCTGCTTGGCACGCGCGCGCCCGAGCGCGACGGGATCGACGGCCTCGAGGTGAGAGGGATTCGATACAAGGTGGATATCCACTTTGGCCCCGTGCGGTGTCGAGTAAATGCCTGTGGCGCCGAGGTGATACTTCACGTCTCCGCCGCCCAGAAAGCTGCGGGGATCGACGTCCTCGAAGCGCGCGAATACATCTTCCGGGGATTTGCCCACGATGTGCACCATCACGTTCAGTCGCCCGCGATGGCTCATGCCCAGCAGAATTTGTTCAGCGCCCAGCGTCGCGGCGCGATCCACAATTTCATCCAGCACGGGGATCAGCGTGATGATTCCCTCCAGGGAAAAGCGCTTGGTGCCGATGTAGCGCGATTGCAAAACCTGCTCAAAAAGGCCGGCGCGAATCAGGCGGTCGAGCACGCGCGCCGAATCCGCTGGCGCCGGATCTTCTTCCATGCGCTCGGCCACCCATTGGCGGCGCTCCGCATCCGGAATGTGCATGAATTCCGCGCCAATCGTGCCGCAATAGCAGTGGCGCGCCCGCTCCGCAGCTTCGCCGCGAAGGGCGATCTCAGGTGGTGCCATTGGCTGCATGTATCCTACGGGGTCAAGGTCCGCAGCCAGAAACCCCCAGTGGCGGAAGGCGTCTAAAATTTGTTCATCTTCGTGTGAGGCCATATGGATTCAGTATAACCGCACACGACGTTTTCGTGGAGATGGGCAGGGTTTTTGGCGGGGAAGTACGAATGCGACCGCCGGATTCGGGTTAATGGCCGGGCTTCAGTTCCCAATACGTGTCCGCACCGACTTTGAATGTGGAGTTGGCGAGGTGATATCGGCTGAAGAATCGCTGGATTGCCATGCGCAGGCTTTTACCATTCACTCCTGCGAATTCAGGGCGTGCATAATCCGGCGTGCGCGCAATTGCTCCAGAGTGCTTCCGGCAAATTCGATTGCACAGCGCGAGATGAATCCAACTCCAGGCCGGAATGTCTCTTACGAAAAAAGCGCCAGCTAAGTTATAATCCCCACGGTCACAAGCGGCGCCCATTCCTCAATGAGCGCCCGCCGATATTCAAGGAGCAAGATGACTCGCGCTTCGACAGACATTCTGATCGACCGGGTTCCTGGCGCGCGCAGTTTCGCCACGGACGCGGCATGGGTTATTGCCTTCAGCCTGGTGACGGCGGCGTGCGCGCAAATCAGCATTCACCTGCCGATTTCGCCCGTTCCCATCACCGGCCAAACCTTTGCCGTGCTTTTGAGCGGCGCGGTGCTGGGATGGCGTCGCGGATTTCTGAGTCAAGTTGTGTACCTTGCTGAAGGCGCCGCCGGAATGCCGGTGTTCGCCGATGGAGCGGGCTCGGCATTTCATCTGGTTGGTCCATCGGGAGGATTCCTGCTCTGTTTCCCACTGGCCGCGGCACTGGTCGGGTGGCTGGTGGAACAGGGCGCGGCACGGTCCGTCGGAATGCTGGCGGGAGCGTTGGTATCCGCGGACGTATTGATCCTCTGCGCGGGATCGCTCTGGTTGCGCCTGCTGTTCCATATTCCCTTTGCTCAGGCGTGGATGATGGGGTTTTATCCATTCGTAATCGCAGACGTCGCCAAGGTCATCCTGGTGGGCTGCACCTTGCCGCGAGTCTTACGCCGGCTTGAGGCGCGCTGAGACGCGCTCTTGCAATAACCGGGCGGCGGGTTTCAGCCCACTGTCCGGACGCGCAATTACAGTTTTGCCCCTCAGAAAGCGAGCCTGCAATGGCAGTTTCCCCAAGACTCCTGACCGATGAGGAGGAAGTCCTTACCGCCAACCGGACGTTCTATGCGGCGCTGCACAGTCTGAATATATCGCTGATGGCCCAGGTGTGGCTGCACGATGACTGGGTGAAATGCCTGCACCCCGGTTGGGATCTGCTCATGGGGTGGGAAGAGGTGCGGGGGAGTTGGGAGGAAATCTTCCAGTCGACGGAACAGATGATGGTGTCGATCAGCCGGCCGCTGGTGCATGTGGCGGGAGATGTGGCGTGGGTTTCCTGCCTGGAAAACGTGACGACCGCGAATCAGAATGACTTCTCGTCAGCGCTGGTTGAGGCCACCAACATTTTCTTGAGGCGGCAGGGCCGATGGTTCCTGGTGCACCACCACGCGACTCCGCTGGCCGAGCCCCCGCCTGAAACTTCCGCGCCTGTACAGTGACCACGCCGCCAGGCGTCCGATCGCCCCACGTTCAACCGAATTAGAAAATGCTCCCCTCCTGGCCATCGAAACCGGAGGGGAGCATCAAGTCCTTCTACGCTGCCTTCACCATGTGGTGCGGGTCGATGATGAACTTCTTGGCCGCGCCGCGGTCAAAATCCTTATAGCCCTGCGGCGCATCATCGAGTGAAATCACCGTGGCATTCACCGCCTTGGCGATTTTGATCTTGTCGTAAAGAATCGCCATGAGCAGTTGCCGATTGTATTTCATCACCGGGCATTGGCCGGTCATGAAGTGCAGCGACTTTGCCCAGCCGAGGCCGATTCGGATGCCGAGGTTTCCGGTCTTGGCATTGGCATCGACGCCGCCCGGATCATCTGTGACGTAAAGGC
>JASHTO010000334.1 GCA_030040515.1 Terriglobia bacterium | reverse complement strand
GTTCCCACCGCAAGGAAGGTCATGATGAGCATTTGGAAATCGCCGAGGTCGAATCGGTTGGAGTCATTCGAAGTCAGATCTGCCCAGAACTGCGCCGTTGTGGCGGGGGGCTTGACATTGGTCTGTCCCGCCGCGCGCGCACTTTGAATCTTGGTCACCGTGATGCCTTTGGCGGCGGTAAAGGTCAGGGCACTCATGCCGGAAAGCAGCAGGAGGTTTTGAGGAATGTTGACGCCTCCGAGCATCTCTCCCCCGAATTCATGAGCGCGCAACCACAGGGTGGCCAGGTATGACACGACTAGCACTCCGAACCAAAGGACCGTTTGAAATTTCGAGTTACTGAATCTGCCATCCTCGCCCAGGATAAGTTTTCGAGGGTGAAAGCCGGAGAGAAGAAAACAGACCAGCCAGAAAGCCACGGCGGCGACGGACAAAACCATCACCCGGAATCCGGCGCTTGTAGAAACGGTTTTCACAGACATCTCTTGCAGGATCAGCAAGCCGTTTTCTGCCTGCACCGCGACGGAAAGGCGGTCACCTTTGTGGAGATTTTTAATGCTGTCTTGCAAGCCCGTGTCGCGAATGATTAAGCGCTGAGGAGTCACTTGCGGCAGCACCGAGACATCCGCCGAGAGTCGATCCTCTGAAATCCCTTCGAAACGAACGTCCTCCAAAACCTGCGCTCCCACTCCCTGGTCGGCACGCAAGGCGGGAGCGATTGCCAGGCTTGACATCAAAATCATCAGTGCCAGCCGCATCATTCCGTTTGGCATAAGTTTGACCTCGATCCTTCATAGTCCATACGCCGAATTCTTCTGCTGCCTAACTTTCACAAATAACCCGTTATGGGCTCGCCTGCGTGGTCGTGAATATGGAAAGAATTTGCCGCACGCTTTCCGGAAACTGGGCTTCAAACAAGGCCAGAAGCGGGACAGCGAGATAAAGCGCCAACCGGATCACGAATTCGGGATTCAAACTGATCTGGCCCGGCTTGCGACCGTTCAGCAGGCTCAAGACCGTGTCCCGATCCATCTGAATGAAAACCAAGGACACCGCCGCGACGAAAGACAAGATGACAACCCAATTGAAAAGCAAAAACTCGTTCCTCGGTTGAAACGGGTAGGACGTTACCGCAAGGAGCATGAGCAGGAGCCCGGCGAGCACAAACAGCGCCAGATTCTGCAGAGAGGGAAAAACCAAGGCCAGGAAACTGACCATGCGGGTTACCACAAACTCCTCCGCTTCTTCGAAGAATCCCTTGGCCGCGGGGGCGGAAAGCGCAGGGTCACTCTCGCGATAGGTGCAGGACCAGCGTGCGTCCATGGGCTTGGCGAGTGACTGCAAGAGCTGAAATAAGGCGCCATGAGCATGACATCGGGCCCGGAGCGATTGCTGCCAATCATTTCGCAGGCGCAGGGCGCCCTTTTTCCGGCCTGCCTCCTTGAACGAAGCCGGCTCGGCGCCGGAATCGCCGGCCCATTCCATTTGGAGAGCCTCACCAAGATATGTTCCCACGGTCTGAAGCTGCGCCTCCCAAAGCGGCAGAGATTCCCGGATCATTTCGGCAGATCGGCCGGCGGCGGGGTCCTGGGATATCAACTCTCGCGCTGCCCTCACGGCGCGTGCAGCCTGACTTACCGATGATTCCAGAGCGGCAAATTCCGAAGGCGGATGAGTCAGGTTCATTCTCGCGAGGTTCGGGCGGTGCTCGCGATAACGCCTAACGGCGGTAAGAAGCGGATGCCACGAGAGCCGTTGCAGGAGCAGAAGGAGGCTTCGCCAGGTGAAGACCAGTCGGAGAAACTCCATCAGCAGAGCCCAATACACAATGAAGAACGCCACCCCGAAAAGCCAGTAGAACGGCCGAACCTCAAGCGCCCGCACCAGACGATGGTAGAAAAAGTAAACCCAGACGTTGAACGAAATAAATACCAGCACGGCATAGACTCGGAAAGAAACCACCGTGGAGCTTTCCAGAGTGTGCTTGATGTTCACCTCCAGTTCGCGGACTCCGCTGAAGGAAGGCACATCGAGCGACAAAAAGCTGAGCCACGCGTGCGGCTTTTCTACGCTTCCCGCCGCCCGGAGGACGTCAAGCAGCTTCAGCCGCCGAAACGAGCACAATGCCCACAGGCACGCTGCCGCCGCCACCAGAAAGAACGGCGCCAGCGGCGAGAGTCCGCCCGAAAAATCGAAGGCGCGCAGGTGGTTGAAGAACGCGCTGGCCGCGTACTGCCGCACCTCACCGATCCAGGAAATCGCCAGGAGAATCGCGAGCGCGAAGACGATCGCACATCCGAGAAATGTAACGATGGTGACTTCCGCCGCCGACCCAAGCTGGCCGGACGGTGCAGCGCGGAACGCCATAACCACGGCGCAGGTTGCCCACACCAGCAAGCAAAACGTTGCGATCGCGATGCCGAGAGCGACGACCGGAATCACCGTCGTCTGGATGCCGGTGCCCAATTCCCTTCCCGCGATGAACGGCAAGCCGAACGCCACCACCACAACAACATAGAAGGCCAGAAGGCTCACGCAGCTACAAACCAGGAACAGTCGGCAATCTGACCTGTACGCCATGGAAACAGTGTCCGTGAGGAACAGGAGAATCCGGGGCGGTCGAGTCTTCATCGGATGGCGGTATTCGCTGATCATTAAGGCGCAGAAAGACGAAAGCAGCAGGCTGAGAACGATGACGGCCACCACCGCGTATTCGGAGTAGATGCCCCGCCCTACGGCCGGCTTTTCCAAGCCCCGCCTTGCCTTTTCCGCCAAAACCGGTGAGTAAGTGTAACGGCCGTTGTCTTTCCATCCGAGCAGCCTGACCGGAAGCGTTTCGCCGTTTCCAATGGCAGTAACCCATAGGGAGGGCTTGCGCTGCTCGGCGGGCACCGCGTTCGAGGATGGAGCCAGGGGCGGTCCGTAATCGACCAATTCCCCTTCCTCGTGAAGGAGAGCCAACGTTGCGTTGTAAACTCCCTCGGCAGCCTGGTTCGAGAACTGAAGGCGCAACCGTCCGCCTCCATAGGCATAAGTCCACAACTG
Source organism: Terriglobia bacterium (assembly GCA_030040515.1). GTDB lineage: Bacteria > Acidobacteriota > Terriglobia > UBA7540 > UBA7540 > Bog-366. The sequence goes on along the minus strand of JASHTO010000334.1, from coordinate 4,661 downwards.
CTCAAGATTAAAGAGCGGATACGGGGTGATAACGATCATCCCGTGGGTGGCGCTGTTGACCTCCGGAGAGGCATAAAGAAGGTCCGAATTGAGGGTAAACAGTATGGTGGCCGGGCAGTGCCTACGTACCTCCTGAGCCAGGAAGGTTACGTCGCGCACATCGGTGGCGATAATTCCTACGTAGCTGTACTGTTCGCGCGAAATGGTGGAAAGAAGGTTGGCAAGCGTCAGCTCCGTCGACTGAACTTCCAAATCGGAGAATGCGGGAAAAACCTCGCGCGGCTCAGCCGTGTTCCCTTGAGCCGGTGGAGCGGCAGCAACGCTGATGCTTCCTTTTGTCTTCCCCGCCTGCAATTGTGAGGCAGCCGCCCTGCTATCGGCTTCGCGCAATCGTGAGATGTGCATGGGAAAGGGCAGGCTCAAGATTTCCGGAAAGCTTACCCCTTCCGCACACTGGAAACTGGCAGACCCGCCCACGCTCTTGCTTGCCTGCGTGCTCTGCTGGGTGGCATTTTGGCCGTATGCTGTGTTGCCCTCGGTTAGAATCGCCAACTTCCGGTAGCCGAGGCCGGCGATATAGCACGAGACGGCTTGGAGCGTCTCCGCGTCAGGGGGTACTGCCGCCTGAAAGCTCACCGGGTTCGAGGTCGAGAACGATAACAATTCGGGCGGAATGGCGGTGGCCGTGCCGGAAATGATTTCAAATTTCCAATTGGGATTCTCGTCCCGCATCCATTTGTCCAGGACAAATCGCAAGGACACAGCCGAGCCCGAGAAGGACGGTCCCATGATGCGGATCGTATTCGCATCACCCGAGGCGTCCGGAAGGGGAAATCCCGGCGGCAGGTCCGCGTGCTGAGGCCCTTCAGAGTAGAACTGCGCCAGTTGCTCGAGAGCGGAGAACATAGCGCTCTTGTGGACACCGGCCGTGGGGGTTTCTCCGACCAGAAAGACCAGCAGGAGCTTGAGACTACTCGGATCGCGAAACAGCATCAAGCCTGGCTGGGAATCGTAAAGGTGTTCGTGCAAGTTGGGAGCGGCATCGGAAGTTTCTCCTCCACTCACGGGCCATGGCAAGGCAAAGCGATCAATTGTATAACCCGCCGCCTCCGCCGCCCTTTGGATGGACTCGACGAAACTGTCGAAAAAGCGGGGCAACCGGGACTCGACGGGGTCCGGCACCGTGGCAATAAGAAATTCGATGCTGTAGCCCGGCCCGCTGGCGGGATTCGGAACTGTGGCCGGCTCTCCATTGCCGCGAAAGAGAAATTGCGAGACAAGGTCCCGGGCGCTCGAAAAGCCCCCTTGCGCAGGCACACTCGCCGCCGGCGCATTTCTGCCGCGCCCGGCATCGCTTACCGATAAAGCAGGCTTCTCTCCTGGTCCTGCCTCGGAATCCACCGCAGACGCCAACCGCGGGAAGAGTAATACCGATTCGAAGCTCACCACCAACAGTAGCGTTGCTAAATGTCGGGATGCCATGGTTCGGACGGGTGACGCACTTGAAGTGCAGCGGCTATACAGAACGACATAAATTGTAGCGGCGCTCTACGACCCGTCGCCAGAAGACGGCTTTGGGTCGCAGGGCGAGCGCCGACCGGCGGTCATAGACCGCCGCTACAGCCAAATACGCAAACACTTACGTCGTTCCGTATAGACGCCCCTTTTGCACACAAACAAGCAGGCCAAGTCGGCTTTGAGTCACCGCACTTTCAGGCGCTTCACTGATTGTTTTTCGAAGTGGTGCCGCTACTCCGCCAGCATGCCCTGAAAATAGTTATTTAACAGCCGATTCTGTGGATCGTACTTTTTTCGCGCCGCCGCAAATTGCTTTAACCGGTCTCCCAGCGTCTTCTGCGCCAGTGGAGGCGTAAGCTGCGCGGTTTGATTCATTAAGGGTAACCCGCCTCTTTCCGCGCAAAACGCGTTATAAGCATCCAGAAATTGCGGCCACCCGGGGTTGGCGGTGGAGACCGGATCCACCGTCATCACCGTGCCGTCGTAGGAATAAGAAAGCAAGGACTGCTGGTCCTTGGAGATTCGGTAGCCGACATTCAGCATGTTGGTGCGATATCCATTCTTCTGGTAGTAGTCCTTGGAGAATTGCACGAACGCCGGAAGCACGGACGCGTACTGCTCCTCCGGAAACGCCCACAGGCTGAAGGTGTAACGGCTGTCGTCAGACACCGGGGGATAGTGGATGATTTGGTCGGTGGCAATCGTATAATCGCTGCTCACCAGGTTTTCCAGCTTGAAGCGCCACAAGGCGCAGAAGCTGTTAATAACCCCGTAGCGGATCGTAAGGTCGGAGATGTCGTTGGTCACCTGATTGCAAAACTTCGGCCCGACCGTCGCCCACATGTAGTTGCGCAACGGCCAGCAAATCCGGTTGGGGCTTCCCGAAGCGCCAGGATTGTAGTGGCGAAATTCCACGGTAATCAGGTCATCGAAGGGAAAGATGTAGTACATCATGGACTCGTTGCGAGCCCAGAGCTGAGGTAACTTCTGGCAGAAATCGGCGATGTGAAACGTCTCGTGGTGGACCGCCATGGGAATGATGGGACGCACGCGGAAAGTGGCCGCGGTCACAATCCCGAACAGGCCGTAGGAGGAGCGGACCATTTGAAGCAATTCCGGTTGGCTCTCATCCACTTCCAGGATGTCACCCGAGGGAAGAATCATCTCCACTTCCGTAATGTACGAGCCCACCTGGCCGTATTCCCCGTAGAAAGATCCGTCCTTGGTTCCCGCGCACGCCGCGCTGCCCACGGAGAGGCTGCCGATCTCCGTATTGACATAAAACTGCAAGCCGCTCGTCTCCAGTTGGTGGGCAATATCGTAGTAAATCGCCCCCGCCTGTGCCGTCACGGATTGGTTCGTGATGCTGACAATTTTGTCCATCCCCAGCATTTTGATCAGTGTTCCGCCGTCGGCGACTCCGCAGGGCGCAGTGGAATGGTTGGATCCCACCGCCCGTACCGGCGACGGGTACTTTACGGGATCCTTTAAGATGGCGATGATTTGTTCCGTCGAACTCGCCTCCACCACCACCTGCGGGTGTGAGACGATGTTTCCAAACCAATTTGTTACGGTGAGTTCTGCCATGGCACATATTCCTCCGCTTTTAATTTCGTAGCGCCCATGCAGGCTTAGGTGCGTTCCTTATGGAGATCACAGATTTAACAGAGCGTACAGAAAACGAGATTTTTTCTCCGTGTCTTCCCTGAGAATCGCTCTTAAGCCGTTTTTACCCGCGCAAGGATGTAATAGAACGTCAATTGGTTCGGCCCCGGTTCCACACAATTGCGCAAGGGATCGGCCAGCGTGGAGAGTAGATCCGACGCCACCCACTTACCGATCAACGTGTCATTATCGATCATCCGAATCTCGCCCTGAAACGCCGTAAAATCGCTCAGGCGGACGTACTCCGGCGTCATCTCCACCTGTGTGCCGGTGCTGATCAAGCCAAATTTATAGCGCGCCTGCAATTGCGTTCCCTGCGCGGCAAATGTCAATTGAAAGACGATGGGATTGAATTGATTCAGAATTGTGCTGTTCGGATGCTCAACGAAAATCAGGTTTCCGGACCACTGCCCGGCGAGTTGGGCCGAGGCGGGAACCTTGGTGCGCGGATCTTTGAACAGCATTTGATGATCTTCCACAGACATCTTTTCAAAGGGGTAATTGTTGCGAGCCATCACAAACGTCGCGAACTCAATCCCGTTGGGGAATTCCCCCAAGTGCATCACGCCAATGGCATTTTGTGCGTCAATCACCTTGATGGCGTCATAGACCTGCTTGTAAGGATCGTTGAGGTAATTGAGCAGCAGGACGTCATCTCCTTTTTTGAAATAGCGGCGATTGTCATCGGGGTACGCCACTTCGCGCACCTGCGGCAGGCCTGGCAGTTCATGCATTTCATAATTCACCACGTAGCCGCTTACGACGCCGTTCTGGATTTTGTCAAACCGCTTCCAAAAACTGCCTCCGGCAAAGATTTGCCCGGCGGGAACGCCTTTGTCGCCAATTACGCTGTCGCGAATGCGCTCCTCCCAGCCGAGCAGCGTATCTTCGGCGAACGATCCCTTCCAGAACGAATCGCGAAAGACGCGCTTCTTTTCGAAATCGAACGTCACCTGATCGGTGTTGAGCAGCGAAGCGAGGGGTTGGGTCTTGGTATTGCGAAGAATCAGTTGCAAGTCGGCGCCGTGCTGAGTGCTGAAGTAATCGGGCGTATCGGCGCCGCGCAGCACTTCCAACTGAACGTCCTCCCCGAAGCTGCCGATGTCGGGCGCCAGCGGGTCGTACTCCAATTGGACGAATTGCGCAGTAAACGCCAGGAAGCGCATGCGCGCCTGAATCTGAAGGACGGGATCCTTGGTGCCCGTCACTTCGAAGGAGGCCAGGAAGCCGACAAAATTGCCCACCGCGGCAAGGTCCTCAAAGGTCCTGAACTTCAGATACCCCACGCCCACCTGCTGATCCGCCTGGCCGGCTTTGGTCTCAAAAATGTGGCAGTAAAGCGTAGTGTAATCCTCGAGCAATTCCTGAATTCCACGCCAACCACCTCCGCTCTCCTTTTGCATGTACTTCACGCCGTCAAGATAGTAGCCCCGGCCGTCCGGAGTGGCGAAGACGAGGTGATACCGAATCTCGGCCTG
>JASHTO010000333.1 GCA_030040515.1 Terriglobia bacterium | reverse complement strand
CGATCCTACCACGGGGGGGGTCACCGCCAGCTATGCGATGCTGGGGGACTTAAACATAGCCGAACCGGGCGCGCTGATCGGATTTGCCGGCCCCCGGGTTATCGAGCAAACCATTCGACAGAAACTTCCCGAGGGCTTCCAGCGTGCAGAATTTCTCCTGGAGCACGGCATGATTGACGCCATCGTCCCGCGCAAGGAAATGAAGGGTTACATCGCGCGTGCCTTCCGCCTGATGCATGCCTGGGGATAACGACGATTATCTCCCGCCACCGGATTTACCCATGAATTACAACGAATGCCTTAAATACCTCACCGACCTGGGGCAGGAACTGCACGGGCGAAAATTCAGCCTGGAGACCATCTCGGGGATACTGTCGGAATTGGGCTCTCCGCAGGAACAATATGGCACAGCCATCGTGGCAGGAACCAATGGCAAGGGATCCACGTGCGCCATGCTGGCGAGCATTCTTCAGCACGCAGGCCATTCCACGGGTCTGTTCACTTCGCCTCATTTAATGCGCGTCAACGAGCGTATCCGTGTGAATGGCCGGGAAATTTCAGATGAAGAGTTTGCAGTTGCATTTTCCGAGGTCGCTGCCGTCGTTGAACGGATGGTTGGTGCAAAAAAACTGGCAAAGCCCCCCAGCTTTTTCGAATTCCTGGCCGCCACAGCCTTCCTGTATTTTGCGCAAGCCAAAACGAATTTTGTCGTGCTGGAAGTCGGCATGGGTGGCAGGTTGGACGCCACCAACGTTGTTGACCCGCGCCTGGCTTTGATTACGAACATCGACTTTGATCACATGGAATTCTTGGGTTCGACCCTGGCCGCCATCGCCCGGGAAAAGGCCGGGATCGTCAAACCTCACCGGCCGGTGATCTCGGGAGTGGAAGATGGTGAAGCCGCCGCGGTCATTCGCCACCGCGCGGAGGAAGTGGGTGCGGATCTGTTCGAGCTGAAGACCCTGGCGGCACCCTCCAAGCTTCGCGCTGACCAGGGCCGATATACCTTTGACCTGGGGCTCGGACAGGACCGTTTCGCAGGATTAACCTGTCCGCTTCTGGGAAAGTTTCAAGTGAAGAACTCTACGGCGGCCGTGGCGGCCGCGTGGCGGCTGCGGGCAGGAGGATTGGAAATTCCCCGCCGCAGCATTCCGCAGGGTCTGCGTGCCGCCATCTGGCCGGGACGCCTTGAGCCCATCCTGCACAAGCCTCTGGTGATTCTCGATGGCGGACACAACTCCGGCGCGGCGCGGGAACTGGCTGTGTTCCTGAAGGAAGAGCTTCCCGGTCGCCGGCTCCGCGTCGTTTATGCTTCTATGCGGGACAAGGCCATCCGGGAAATTTGCCAGAGTGTTTTCCCGCTGGCTGAGGAGGTTTACTTGACTCAGCCTGACCATCCGCGCGCGGCAACTCCGGAGCAAATTCTGGCGGCGCTCGACTTCCCTCCTTCCAGGTTTCATATTAATGACCAGCCGACCGTCGCTTTGGAACTGGCTTGTCGCGCGAGTTCCCCTGAAGACGTGGTGCTGGTTTTCGGTTCTCTCTTTCTGGTCGGCGCCATCAAGATGGCCCAACGTGATGGCAAATTGAAATTGTGAGGGGAATCGCCAGGCGCTTTTCAGTTCGCAGGCCTGGAACAATCTCTCATACCAAGATGGTCGCCCGCGCATCCAATACCACGCCTGATACCCGAAAGGAAAGCCGTGCGCGCTACCTTCTGAGCTATGCGCGATCCCTCTTTTTCACCAATCTGCTGATTTATTTTTATACGGCCGCATGCGGCACCGCCTCGCTGATGGGCTCCATATTTGACGCCGAAGGCAGGTGGCAACATGCTTGTGCCCAGGCATGGTCGTGGCTGATTTTGAAAACCAGTGGAATCCGCGTTCGCGCCGAGGGGTTGGAAAACCTTCATCTCGGCCAGACCGCCATCTATTGCGCGAATCACCAGAGCGCCATGGATATTCCAATTTTGTTCGTGAACCTCCCTGTCCAATTCCGGTTTTTGGCTAAGCGGTCCTTGTTCAACATGCCCTTCATGGGCTGGCATTTGCGCCGCTCGGGACACATCTCCGTCGACCGCGATCACCCGCGCGAAAGCCTGAAGAGCATGAAAAGAGTGGCGGAGGAAATCCGCGAAGGAAAATCCGTATTGCTTTTTCCGGAGGGCCATCGCAGCCGCACGGGGCAATTGCTCCCTTTCAAAGCCGGCAGCTTTTATATCGCCATTCTATCCGGGGTCCCGGTTGTGCCCATCACGATTACTGGATCATCGTACGTCCTGAAACCGGATACCTATCACGTGCGCTCAGGTCAGACTGAAATGATTATTCATCCTCCGATTGAAACCAATAACCTGACTTTGAGGGATGTCGACAAACTCTCTGAACAAGTGAGGTCGATCATTGCTTCCCGCTTCGTGCCGGTGAAATAATCGAGCCGATGCGGTTGGGTTTTAAAGATCGAATGAGGCTCGGAGGAATAATCAGCATGGTCAAAGGCCTCTCCACGGAGCTTGCCTCGCATCAAATCTTAGTGAACCGTGGGGCGTCGGAGTGGATCGAGACGGATATGGCGCGGCCCGTGCTGAAGAATCGCAAAATGCGCAGCAGAGCCATTTCCTCCATTCCCCTCCGCCGTTTTGGCCGGCCGGAAAAAGTGGCCATGCCTACTCTGTTTCTTGCTTCCCGGATGGCCACTTACATAACCGGCGAGGTGGTGAACATCAAGGGAGGGAACGTTCTCTGTGGCTAATTCGACCTTCATGAGAATTCTTGGCATTGTTGCGGCGCTTGTCTTGGCAATCTGCGCGATTGCCGGGCCGCTGCCCGCCCAACAGCCCGCGCCCCCTCCGCTCCAATCGCACATTGATCCCCAAGCGCGCCAATTACTCGACCGCGCCATTCGGGCATTGGGAGGGCAGGCTTTCCTGAACGCCAAATCCCTCACTTCGAAGGGACGAGTGTTTTTCTTTCAGGACGGGGCCACTGCCGGCCTGGAACCCTATGAGAGTTGGATGCTGTATCCTGACAAGCGCCGCTTTTCCTACGGAAAAACCAAGCCCGTCATCCTGATCAACAACGGCGACAAAGGCTGGGAACTTGATCGCTACGGCCTGATTGCCCAACCCGATCAACAATTGCATAGCTGGATTCTCTCCACGCGCTACGGCTTTGAAAACTTGTTGCGTTTGCGCATTAATGAGCCAGGTGTCCTGATTCAGATGGGCAAAATGGATTTTGAGGACAACGTCCCCACCCAGGGCATCGAGATTACTGCCCTCGGAGGCATCAGCGTCCGCCTGGATTTGCATCGGCAGACGTATCTCCCTTCGCGCATTTCCTACCGCATCCGAAATGTGAAAGAGGACGCGTGGGATGACTACTCGATTTTTTACTCGGATTACAAGGCTTTTGACGGCGTCCAGACCCCCATGCACATTGCACGTTTCCTGAATGGTGAGCGAGTTGGGGAAAT
>JASHTO010000332.1 GCA_030040515.1 Terriglobia bacterium | reverse complement strand
GACCTGACGAAGGCGCAGGGTCTTGCCGACGCGGCGCTGGCGATTGCCAAAAAACTCAAGGGCAAGGAAGCGAGCGCGCACGCGCATCGCGCCAAGGCCAACGCGCTGTGGTTTGCCGGGCAGAACCAGCAGGCGGCGGAGCTCCACGCGCAAGCTGTGCAGCTTTTTGCGGAAGCAGGGAACAGCAACCAGGAAGCGCGCACCCTGAGCGTCTCCATTCAACCCCTGATCCTGCTGGGGGAATACGACCGCGCGCTGGCCGCAGCAGATCGCGCCCGCGAAATCTTCACGGCGGCGGGCGACGACCTGCGCCTGGCCCGGCTGGACATCAACGTCGGAAACATCTTCCACCGCCAGGACCGCTTTCGCGAGGCGCTGGAATGCTATCAGCGCGCGCTGAAGCAATTGCTGCCCGACAAGGACGTGGAAGGCATCATCGCGGCGCTGCACAACGTCGCCGTCTGCCTGATTACGCTGAACGAATACCAGGAAGCGCTCGCCGCCTACGAACAGGCGCGGCAATTCTGCTTGGCGCAAAACCTGCCGCGCGCCGTCGTGCAGGCGGATTACAACATCGCCTACCTTTATTACTTTCGCGGGGAATACGGCCGCGCCATTGATCTGCTGCGCGCCGTGCGCGAAGACAGCGAGCGCGTGGGTGACCATTACCACACGGCCCTGTGCCTTCTGGACCTTTCGGAGATCTACCTGGAACTCAACATGAGCCAGGAAGCGCGCGACATGGCTCAGGAAGCCTTTGCGCGCTTTGAAAAGCTCAGCATGGGATACGAAGCGGCCAAGGCCCTTTGCAACACGGCGATCGCGCACAGCCAGGAGAACAAGGGATTCCGCGCGCTCGATTTGTTCGCGAAGGCGCGCGAGCGATTCGTGAAGGAGAAAAATCAGGTCTGGCCGGCGCTGATTGACCTCTATCGCGGCTGGGTTCTGTACCAGGAGGGGCGCCTGTTCGAAGCGCGACGCTACGGACTCGCAGCCCTCGAATTCTTTCGCGCCTCGCCGCTGCCGGGCCGGGCACTGCTCTGCCGATTGCTGATGGTGCGGCTTGCGCTAAAGGCTGGTGACGCCACGGCGGCACGGGAGGAATGCCAGGCTGCGCTCGCCAGCTTGACGGGCAAGGAAGCGCCCATCCTGGTTTATCAGGCGCACCTGGTGATGGGAGAGATCGAAGAAGGTCGCGGGGACACGAGCGCCGCCGAGCATCACTACCTGGTGGCCAAGCACCTGCTGGAAACGCTGCGCGGGCGCGTTCACGGCGAAGAGCTGAAAATTTCGTTCATGAAGAACCGTGTGGAGGCGTATGAGAATTTGATCAATCTGTGCCTGGCGCGCGGAACCACCGCCGACGCGCAGAAGCAGGCGTGGTCTTACATGGAGCAGGCGAAATCGCGCAGCCTGCTCGATTCGGTTTCGCGCCAGGTGAGCCCCGCGCAAATCGAGGACATGAGCAAGAGCCACCTGGTGCAGCAGATTCGCGGTCTGCGCGAGCAGCTCAACTGGTATTACCACCGCATTGAGGCCGAGCAGCTCGGCCAGTCGCCCGCTTCCGAAAAGCGCCTGATGGAGTTGCGCGACCGCGCCGAGCAGAGCGAAAAGGAATTCCTGCGCGTGCTGCGTGAGCTTCCCGCTGTGGACGCTGAGGCCGCCGGAATTCCTCCCACCGAACCGGAGCCGCTCGACGCGCTGCGCGAAATCCTGGGTCCTGACACCACGCTGGTGGAATACTTCCGCGTGCGCGACCGCATTCTGGCCGCGATCCTGACGCAGCAGGGGCTGGAGGTTCTGCCGGTGACGCTCGCTCCGCGCGTGGCGCAGAGCCTGCGCCTGTTGCGATTTCAATTGTCCAAGTTTCGCCTGGGGCCGGACTACGTGGGGCAGTTCCAGATGCCACTGCTGGAGGCTACGCGCGCGCACCTGAAGGAGCTTCATGACGAATTGATCCTGCCCATCCGGTCGCGGTTTGCCGGAAAGCACCTCGTTATGGCCCCGCACGAGTCGCTGCACTATGTTCCTTTCCACGCCTTGTATGACGGCAGCCGGTATTTGCTCGATTCCTTCACCCTTTCGTATGCGCCGAGCGCCAGCATTTATGCCAAGTGCCACCGCAAGCAAGTGAACCCGGGCACGGGCGCGCTCATTCTGGGCGTGCCGAACGCGCAGACGCCGTCAATTTATGAGGAGCTTCAGTCCGTCGCCATGATTTTGCCCCAGGCGGAGCTTTTTGTCGGCCCCGACGCCAGCAAAAAAGTTTTGAGCGAGAAGGGTCCGAACTGCCGGTCGATCCACATTGCCACGCACGGATTCTTCCGGCCGGATAATCCCATGTTTTCCGGCGTGCGGCTGGGCGATACGTTCCTGACGCTCTACGACCTCTACAGCCTGCACCTGCCCGTGGATTTGATCACGCTCAGCGGCTGCTCGACGGGACTGAATGTGGTGGCGGCGGGCGACGAACTGATGGGCCTGGTGCGCGGCCTGCTGACGGCGGGCGCGCGAACGCTGCTCCTGACCCTTTGGGATGTGAACGATAACAGTACGGCGCAATTTATGAAGGCGTTTTACGGAAAAGGCGCGGATTTGCCCAACCGGGCGGCCGCCCTTCGCGAGGCCATGCGGGAACTGCGCGAGCGCTATCCGCATCCTTATTATTGGGCCCCGTTTGTGTTGGTAGGAAAGGTGTTTACGGCTTAGATGAAAAAATTTTCATCCCCCTATATTTTCTGACCGAAATTCCGCTCCTTATTACCGAACGAGAAAAAGCGCAACCTGAAGAACCTCAAAGCCGGAACGGTAATAAGGGCAAGTGATGAGGACGAACATGAAGCATTTCCCTTCTGAAAAATGGGCTGATTACTCGCGGGGAACCGCCAGCAAACGCGAGGCGGCGGAGATGAAGCGCCACCTGGAAACGGGCTGCAAGAAATGCCGACGGGCGGCGGAGATGTGGTCCGCCGTCTTGAAGCTGGCGCAGAAGGAGGCGGGCTATAAGCCTCCGGAAAACGCCGTGCGCGTGGCGAAGAGCTATTTCGCTGCCTCGCGCCTGGAGGTTAAGCCGTCAGTCGTGACCCAGATCGCGCGGCTGGTGTTCGATTCCTTGCGACAGCCGCAGCTCGAGGGCGTTCGGTCCACTGGCGTGGCGCCCCGGCATTATGTCTACCAGGCGGGTTCGGTGCTGGTGGACGTGTGGATGGAGCGGGCAGGGAATGCCATGCCGCTGAGCCTGACCGGGCAAGTTCTCGAGAAGTCGAAGGACAGCCAGGCGGTGAAGGAAATGGACATCAAGCTGCGGGTGGGCGACGCGGACATCGCGGCAACCAAGACCAATCAGTTCGGAGAATTTCACCTGGAGATTCCGACCACTATCGGCAGTGATGTGCAGTTGACCATTGGGGATGAGCGGAGAATCGCGGTGCTTATTCCCATGGGTTTAATCGGCGACGCGAGGGATATCGAAACCCCTTGACGCCTGCGTCACCTGACTTTGGTGCTGGTGAAAGTACACCCGTACTATGGCGACGCGAAACTAAGGAACTTAAGTTAGTGACGTAGACGTTGTAAGGCCAGGCGGGCAGATTAAAGGGCTGGACCAGAGAAATTCAAAAGAGAGGCGAGAATTCGAGGTTCAAATTTATGAAGCAGCACCGCGTTCTTCTTTTAGCAGTAGTCATTTCGCTCTTCGTGGCGGGCAAGCCTGCTGCGGCGCAGAACGTCATCGTGCGTGACACCGGAGGGCTGCTGGGCCTTCAGCAGAGTTGCGGCCAGGTGGGCTGCACGGTCGTTCAAGGCTTGGACGGAACGATTGGCCAATTATATCTGGTCACGCCTAACCAGAATACCTGCACGGGACTTCTGGGCTGCGCGCTGGGCGGCGTCTTCAATCTTCTCGACTTTCTCACTAAGCTGCTGCTTCAGCCGGGCGTGGTGGACGCGGAGCCGGACCAGCTTCTATCCCTCGCGCAATCGCAGAGCCCCACGGCTCCGCCCGGATT
>JASHTO010000331.1 GCA_030040515.1 Terriglobia bacterium | reverse complement strand
ACCAGGTATGCGACCGCCAGCAGAATCACCACCATGATCAGCGAGGCCAGCCAGCGAGGAATGCGCAACACCTCCATTAACCTCACTCCCGGATCAAGGACTGAGGCAATCAGGATCGAGCAGACTAAAGTGATGACCACCGAGCTGGCGTAATAGATGCAGCCAAAAAGCACGGCAATGGCGATGATTCGGACGCTGGCCGATGCAGATGCCGCAGAATGATTCTCGGAACTGGTAACGGGCATGTCTGGGGCCTCGCAAGGGATTCTAGCCTGTCGCGCGGGGAATTGCCAGGGATGCGCGGCTCGCTGACCATTTTCAATTTGACCGACCACGCCAACCCGCGCGATGTTTTCATCTCCTCTCCGAATTTCCAACACTTTGTGGGCAACCAGCACCGCCTCTTCGACGGCACGCTGGACGTCCTCTACTAATCGGCAAACAAACGTCCGCCTCAGCAGGGCGCGAGGGGGAGTGCGGAGAATGGAATTGCCGTGCTCTTAACGGGTAAGTCCGAGTTTGACGTCCTGACCGATTGCTCAGCACTTTGCTACTTCAGGGACTGCACGCAAAAAAACAGAATGCCCCCTACGGCAGCAAGAGCCACAATAAACATGCCGACCTTGTACAGAAATACCTTGCGGTCCGCGGGCCCGGCGGTATGCTCGTTGATCATTTCGAACATGGCGACCTCCTCGATCGTGCCCACTACCTTGGGCAGGGAGGTTGGTGATCGGGGAATTGGACCAAGCCGCAGGACGGGCCGTTGGGACAAAGCGGGAGGCTGGCAAAGCGCACGGTGCGGGTGGGAATGCCCCCCCATTCCTTCCGGTCAATCGAGCGGCGAAACCGCTTCCTTACCTGATTCCACTCTATTCCAAAGTTCGGGAAAGTCAAGCGGCGCAAACAAATTTCTCGCGCCAGGGCTCCCCGGATGTGGAGGGACCGGAATGCCGCCTCGTCTGGAGCGCAGATCATGGCCCAAGGCGCGAACCCTTGAATAATCTTCTTGACAAAAATTTGTAAGCCTACTACATATGGTGGTAATGTAGTGCGCGACCACAAATAGTGGCTCCACACGCAGACTTCAACGATTTCAGCAAAAGGAGGGGATCAATGGCAGCAAAGAAGGCCAAGAAAAAGAAGAGATAATCTCGCAACGAGTTTGACTTTCCTCCTTTCCCCAGGCCCGCTCCCCCAAGCGGGCCTTTTTTGTTTCGCGGCCGAGGCGCAACCCACCAGACCGTAGCGCGGCTGTCTCCCACGTACCAGACGCGTTCGCGTCGCGGGTGGGGACACCCGATGCCGTTATAGGCGCGCTACAGGGCTGAGTTGGCCCAGGACTTCCAGAGGGCAGGGTCGGCGAGCATTTTGACGAAAATTCCGCCCACCACGGAGCGTGCCTGGAATCCCACCTGCGTGCCGTCGCGCGTCCAATACCAATCGGTCATGGGAACCCGCGTGGGCGATTGATTCACCCAATCATAAATGGGCGAGATCAGTTTTTCCCAATCCGCAGGTGAATCCGCCAGCGTGGCAGTCCAGAGTTCCCAGTCGAGCTTGGTGTAGCTCTTGCGATCGTCGAGCGGCAAGCCATATCGGTTAAGGTGTTTTTCGTAGAAAGCGATCTCTTTATCCGCAACCTCTTTGGGGAAGAGATTCAGGCCCAGAATTTTGTCCCACACCAGGTTGTATTTCTGGCTCCAGGTTCCGGGCTTATCAAACGCCAGGCGGTAATGGTCGCCGTCGTTGGCCATCTCCACCCAGCGCAGGGCGAATTTCTGCGCTTGGGCACGGTACGCGGCGGCCGATTCGCTCTTCCCTTCCCTCTCGAGAATCCGGGCGTAGGCGCCGAGGCCGAGAATAGCCTTTATGGAGAGATTGGTGTTGTGCGCAAGGTGCCCGGCAAAGTCATCGGTGCAGAGCTGGTTTTCCGGGTCGAGCCCTTTTTCCGCAAGGTATTTGGCCCACTGATCGAGAATCGGCGCGTATTTTTCCGCGAACGTGGCGCGGCCCTCAGCGCGAGCGATGGCGGCGAAGAGGATCAGCATGTTGCCCGATTCTTCCACGGGCATGGATTCGATTTTGGCGGGGTCGCGGCCGTTGGCAAGCGGATATACGCCCAGGTCGTGCGGCGCCCAGGGGTTCGGCCATTTGCCCGCCTTCACGTAATCCATCACCGGGGCGAGTGAGGCTTCTTCGAGCCGGGGATTCAGGAGCAGCAGCAGAGGCGCCGCAGGATAAATGACGTCGACGGTAGAAATGCACCCGCAACTGAAATTTTCCTTGGGGAAGAAATAAGGAGTCTGGCCGTCAGGCGCCGCCGTCAACTTGTGCGCGGCCAGGCTTTGCCGGTAAGCCAGCGCGGCGATCCGCGCGTATTTCTCGCCGCCTTCGCGCGCAAGGTCGCTCATCAGTTGGTCGTCAAATTTTTCGCTTCTCTCCCGCAGCGAAACAAAATCGCGCTCCGCTTCGGTCAGAAGATCGGCAGCCTGAGCGCCGTTGCGCCGCCAGTAGGGACGCAGGCGCTGATGAAAATATTCAATCGAATAGAGGTCGTCGTAAGCCAGCAGAAGGTGTCGCTGAATGGGCTGCGCCCCTACCTGCCCCAGATCGAAGACAAACGCCATTAGGGGCGCGCGCTGAGCGGGCCAGGGCGCTCCGGGTTCGTCTTCGCCGGGCAGGCGGCCTTCATCAAGAAAGGCACGAGTTTCGGCGGATGAACCGGCGATGGCGCTCACACCCTTCTCGCTCTTCGGTGCCGCCGCGTAAAGGTAGCCCCAATCGATGCGCAGATTGTCGCCGGACTTGGCCAGAACCGGCTGCTCCTCCGTTCCCATGCGCAGCGCGTCCAGGTCCACGATGTTTTCACGCGACCAAACGATTTGCTGGTCCTCCGTGTTCACCACAAGCTGCGCGGAGTTGGCGTAGAAAATGGAAACCGCGTGCGCGCGGCCGTCCGTCGAGCGAACTTCCCAGATGAGATAGGTCACCGGGCGGGAAAAAACTTCCAGGTCGTCAGGCAGAAGCGGCGTCAGGAACGTCAGGTTAACGTAAACGCCCGCGCCTTCGAATTCGTAAACCGTGCGAGTGGGATAAACCGTCAGCCCGGTTTGAGGCAAGGCCTCTTCCGACGGCGTCTTACCCATGATGCGATAGGTTACGCCGTCAATCCGAACCATGCTTTGGAGAGACTGAGGTGTGCCCGTCCAATGGCGGGTCACGTCGTCGGTCAACCGGTCCGCGAAAGACCAGATGCTGAAGTACGGGTCGGTGGTCACCAGCGGAACAGCGCGCGGCTGGAAGGGCTCCACCGCCCCAAGGGGAGTGCACGCAAGGAGAGTCAACACGGCAAGCGTGAAGCCGAATCTCCACCACCGAGCAACCCCCGGTCGCATTCGACGAAAGAATTTCCGCAAGCCATTCGGACTTAACAAATTTCGATAACTGCATAACATGATTGTATAAGGACCAAATTTCGATTCACGCGGGACCATGGGGAAGCAATTTTCTCCGCTCGTAGGCGTTGAAGACAATCTGGAGAATCAGCAGTAGAACGGCGATGCCGGCGAGCATCCAGATTCCCGCGCGTACCGATTGGTGCTGGAAGACATAGCCAATGGCGGGTGGAATCACCGCGCCGCTCAGCAGGGCGGGAGTCATCAGCATGCCGAAGACGGTTCCAAAAATGCCAGCGAAGTAGGTGCTGGCGGTTCCCGCTGTGGTGGGAAACACCGGCGCGTAGCAGAGGCCGCAGAGAACGATGCCGGCAGCCGCCACCTCAATGTTCGGCGACACTGCCATGAGAACCAGCCCGGCGATGGCTCCGGCGCAGCAACCGACCACGAGCTTTGGCCCGCGCACGCGCTTCACCACCTGGCTGGCAATCACTCGCCCGAGCATCATCATGATCCAGAATGTGGTCAGAAGGATCTTCGAGGTCTCCGGAGTAGCCGCGAGATCTTTTTCCAGGAAGGTGCGAATCCACCCGGAGGTGGAAATTTCCAGAGAGGAATAGCAGAACAACACGGCGGCGAGAATGATGACCGCGGGGTGCACAGCCACGGACATCGCCTGACCCCAGTCAAATCCCCCTGCCATGCTGGCCCGAGGAAATTTCTGGGTCATCGCCACAAACGCCACCAGCCCCACCAGCAGCGCCACAAGCCACATCGTGGCCACCAGGCCAATGCTGCGCGCCAGAACCGCCACAAGCAGGGGGAAGAAGAACGCTCCCACGCCGAAGAAGGTGTTACCCAGGTTGAGCGCGGAAGAAGGATTCTCAGGATAAAGATCCGGGATCAGGGTATTGGCCGCCGCCATGGCGGAGCTTCCCCCCAGCCCCAGCAGCACCAGCAGCGCTCCCAATACCGCGTAACTGGGCGTGTAAGCCATTCCCACCAGCGCCACCGCACTGCACAGGAATCCCAAGGCCAGCACCAGTTTTTTGCCGAAGCGGTCAATCAGCGGCCCGGCCAGGAAAACCATGGGTACCTGCGGAAGATAGAGGAAACTGAAAAGCGTCCCCGTGCGGGCCAGGTCAAATCCCGCGCGCGCACTCAATTCCGGCAGCGTCGCACCCAGGAAGGAAGTGATGACGCCGAACGTGAACAGGCCCGCGCAGGCTGTTCCCATCAAATAAGGCGTGGCAGTACGGTTCTCTGTGGCCATGCAGGGTTGACCTCTCCGCCCAATCGGGCGACACATTCTTGCACACTCGCGCGCAGAGCGCCATGATTACAACGGCTCAATTTACAGGAGAGGGGTCACTGACCGGCAGCGCCCCCGCGAATTCGCATGAGAGTTTTCCACGAGCTTCGCCCTCAGACAATTCCAGTCCTTTGCCGATGGGCAGCGTGATGGAGCGCGCTCCC
>JASHTO010000330.1 GCA_030040515.1 Terriglobia bacterium | reverse complement strand
ACTACCACAAAACTGAGCTTGGAAAAGCGGAGTCCATTAGGAGTCCATTAACGGAACCCTGATTTTCGCCCTCGTAGAATCAGTAGCTTGGGGTCGTCAGCATCGACACCGTAGACGCTAAATGTTGTATTTGCAATCCACGATCTATTTCCCAAGCTGGACGTCGTGGGTTCGAGTCCCATCTCCCGCTCCATCCTCCAGATCATTTGACGAACCATCGCCCTGGGGTCAATCCCTGTAATTTAGTTGTAGCCCTTCAAGCCGGTTGTGGCGGGAGCATCCCGTTCGCGCGCGGACGCGGGGAGGTTCCCCTAGCTACAGGGTGCGGGATACTCGGACTACTTTCAACATGGACCGCGAACAGAGTGGCGACCGGCTTGACAGCGCGCAAGGGTGATTTCTATAATTTGGTTTGTAGCAGACTGAAAAGGTTGTGCAGGGGCGTCGGTGAGCGGGAATAACTCAGTGGTAGAGTGCGACCTTGCCAAGGTCGAAGTCGTGGGTTCGAATCCCATTTCCCGCTCCAAAAATTCAGTGGTTCGTTGTTAGTGGCGAGTGGCTGGCGAAAGGCGCACTGAGTTTTCTAAACACTGGCCACTAACCGCCAGGCACTGTCCATTAGGCGGCGCGGTACCCAAGTGGTAAGGGAGAGGTCTGCAAAACCTTTATGCGTGAGTTCGATTCTCACCCGCGCCTCCATCTCCTTAAAATTCTGTGACCGGATCTGCACAGTCGGCAAATGAAGTCACAACATGTGCGCGGAGTAGAGTCCTACGGCTGCTCCGCCCAGAATCAGCGCCGCACCGAGGAAAATCATCACGAGGGCCTGAAGCTTCATACTTCCTTCCAGCTTCTCTTCGGATTTAGTGGAAATCAGAAAAGTTTTTTCGTTCTCGCCTCTTCTGATCATGTTGCGGTCGCCTTCGTTCGCGGGCGTGGGATTCTCCGCGCAGGTGCCCAGCACGTTGGTAGGGCGGCCGGCGGGCAGAACGTACTCGGTAAAACGGTAGGCGTGGTTCCCGAAATCCATGCTGATGCCGCCCGCGCCGATTGAAACGCCCATCATTTGCATCTTTTGGGCAACGGCAAGACCTTTATCAATTGCCCCCCCTCCAGGTATTCCGGAACCCTGCACCGCGGCGCGCATTTGGTTGAATGATCCGTTCAGATAGGCGCGCAGATGGTCATCCGTAGGCGGCGGCACGCCAAGAGATTGATCCACTTTTCGCGGCGCGGTGCCGATTGAAAGCATCATGGGGGGGCGCAGTTCGCCCCAGAAGGCGCGCGGCAGGTTGTACTCCGCCTGTTGCGGGTTTACCAGAATCGTTCCGGTCTCGTCCTGAAGATAAAACGGAACCTCTGCCCTTTCGTGGTGTGTGCGCTCCCAGGTTTCCTGGTTATCCTTTTTCACCTGTTTCTCAACGGTCACTTCGAAATAATAACAAGGTACTTGCGTTAATGGACTGGTTAAAGGCTGGCCGCCCACGCTGCTTCCAGCCACGTGCGAGAGCCCCATGGAAACGCTGCGAATGGGTACGCGCGGGGTGTCCGCCAAAAGCCGGAATTTGCGGTACTTTACGAATCCTACGATGAAGAGAATGACGCCCACTGCTACCATGGCAATGGGAATGAAGGGGGAAATATGGCCACCCGAAGCGAATACCAAGGCCGCAATGGACATGGGCGAAGCTCTCCTTTGGTAAGTTTGGTTTTGCTATTCTACGACGTAGAAGCATCCTACCCGCATGCCTTCGCTTTGTCCAGAGCGAGAGTTTTCACGGATTCTTTGGCGTGATATCCCTTTGACCCCACCACGCGGGCCAGGGGGCTTCGGAAATCCTTACCGTTCCCTAAACAATCAAGCACAGTCTGAAAGTCATATCGCGGCCGCCAGCCCAGTTCCTCGCGTGCTCGGTCGTTGACATAAACTCGGTCGATGCGGGGATGCATTTTCCATCCGCGGCGAAAGTAAACGGTTTGATATTCCGGGAAGAGATTGCGCACCATGCGCGAAGCGTCCGAGCGCACGTCGTGCATATCGCCCTGCATAAAAGGCGTGGTGGCGCTGATGATGTACTTGCGAAACCCGAATGCGGGGGCGCGGTCCGCCGCGAGCAAATGAGCTCGCACTACGTCTGCAAGGTCCACGCGGCGAAAAAGATATTCATTCGCTTTAAGATTCTCATCGCCATAGGCGGCGCGTGCTGCGGGGTCGTCGTCTTCCTCGGGGAAGAATCGTGAGGTCCGCAACACCAGGCAGGCGAGGGCATGGTTTCTGTGGAACAGCTCGCACAGGTCCTCGGCGGCGGTCTTGGTGACGCCATAGATGTTCTTGGGGATAGGTGTGACTTCTTCCGTGATCCAGGCGGCCGGGGCGCCGCCGGGCGGCACGAGGGCACGGCCAAAAACGCTGGTCGTGCTGGTAAAGATGAAGGATTTGACACCTGCCTCGACTGCTTCTTCCAGCAGATTGAGTGTGCCTGTGATGTTGGTATCGATGAAGTCCTGCCGGCGATGCGTGCTCAGGTGTGGCTTGTG
>JASHTO010000030.1 GCA_030040515.1 Terriglobia bacterium | reverse complement strand
GGCAGAAGCGCAGAAGCCTGCGGAGGACGGCGGGGCAAGCGCGCCTGCGAAACCCGCCGCGACGGCGTCTCCTCAGCCGCTCGCTCCGGTGGCACCCAGTACGCCGGCTGCAGCAGCGCCACCCAAACCTGCCGCAGTAGCGCCTCCCGCACCGGCCGCACCAGATAAGCCTTCGGCGGGGGAATTGAAACCTGCGGCTGCGCCGCCGGCCAAAGCTGCATCGGCAGAGTCCAAACCCTCGGCGGCTGCGCCCACGGCCAAGCCTGCCGGAGCCGCGCCGGCCAAACCCGCTGCGCCCAAAGCTCCCGTCAAACCCGATCCCTGGACAAGCCCGCTGCTCGATGAGCTCAACAAGCGTTTCCCGGGCGCCATCACGGAACCCGTCATTTTTCGCAACATGCCTTCCTTGAATGTCGCGAAAGAGCAGTTGGTGGCCGTGTGCCGGTTCCTCAAGAGTCCCGAGGGCGGTGCCTTCGCGATGCTTACCGACGAAACCGCGGCGGATTATCCCAAGCGCGAGAAGCGCTTCGACATTATTTATCACTTGTATTCCTTTCAGGGCAATAATCGCCTGCGGTTGCGCGTGCAGGCAGGCGCCAATGAGAAAATTCCCTCCGTCACAGACGTGTGGCCGGGCGCCAACTGGATGGAGCGCGAGATTTTCGACATGTTCGGCGTGGTGTACGAAGGCCACCCGGACATGAGACGAATCCTTCTGCCCGAAGAATGGATCGGGCACCCGCTGCGCAAGGATTACGACATTTTGAGGCAGGACGAAGCCTGGGTGAAAGCCAATCTGGGAATCGAAAGCGGACAGTAACCGATGCCGGAAACCACATTTCTCGACGCCAACGAGCTGGTTATCAACATGGGGCCGCAGCACCCGGCCACGCACGGGGTTCTGCGCGTCAGGCTGAAGCTCGACGGCGAGCGCGTGCTGGGGACGGAGTGCATCATCGGCTATTTGCACCGCGGCGTTGAAAAAATCGCGGAGAATCGCACCTACGCGCAGTTCACTCCCTACGTCGACCGCATGGATTACGTTGCCGCCGTCACCAACGGCATGGGATACGTGGAGGCGGTGGAAAAGCTGCTGGGTGTCGAAATTCCTCCGCGCGCGCAGTACACTCGCATGATTCTGGCGGAACTCCAGCGCATCGCCAGCCACCTGATCTGGCTCGGGACGCATGCACTCGATATCGGCGCCATGACGCCCGTGTTCTACACCTTTCGCGAGCGCGAGGAAGTGCTGAAAATCTTTGAAGAGTATTGCGGAGCGCGTCTCACCACGCACGCCTTCCGCATCGGCGGCCTGCAATACGATCTTTACGACGGCTTCGAGCGCGACGTCGCAAAGTTCTGCGATTACTTCCTGCCCAAAGTGGATGAGTACGAACAACTGCTCACCCAGAATCGCATCTGGATTAATCGCACGCGCAAAATTGGCGTCATCACCGCCGAGCAAGCGATTGCTCTCAGCGTTACCGGGCCCGTTCTGCGCGGTTCAGGCGTGAAGTGGGACGTTCGCAAAGCGCAGCCCTACGAGGCTTACGACAAGGTTGAATTCGACGTTCCGGTGGGCGAGCACGGCGACACCTACGACCGGTACGTGGTGCGCATGGCGGAAATGCGCCAGTCGGTGCGCATCATTCGCCAGTGCGTCGAGCGCATCGCGCCCGGGCCGATTTTCGGGAAAGTGGGCAAGGTGCTGAAGCCGCCCGCCGGCGAGGTTTACCATTCCATCGAAGCGCCCAAGGGCGAGCTGGGCTATTACGTGGTCAGCGATGGCACGGTGAACCCTTATCGCGTGCGCGTGCGCCCGCCATCGCTTATCAACCTTCAGGCGCTGGACGTTATGTCCCGCGATCACCTTGTCGCGGATATCGTGGCGATTATCGGGACGCTGGATATCGTGCTGGGCGAGGTGGACCGGTGAGCACGACCGAAACTCGAAACTCGCGCGAATTTCGAGTTTCGAATTTCGCTTTTCCAGACTGATGAACATGCTCGATAACGCAATCAAATTCGTGATGGCCACGCCGCTGCTGCTTGCGCTGGTGAAGATTCTCATCATTTTTGGCGTGCTTTCCGGAATTGTCGCTTACTTGGTTTACATGGAGCGGAAAGTTCTGGCCTTCATGCAGGCGCGATTGGGGCCAATGCGCGTGGGGCCGTGGGGATTGCTGCAACCGGTGGCCGACGGATTGAAACTGCTTCTGAAAGAGGACATCATTCCCGCCGGCGCCGACGAGTGGCTCTTTCTGCTCGCGCCGGCCATCAGCGTTTTCGCCGCGTTCACGGTTTTTGCCGTCATTCCCTTCGCGGGCAACTTCTACGTGACCGACATTAACATCGGCTTGCTCTTCATCCTGGCAATTTCCTCGCTCGGCATTTATGGAATCATTCTGGGGGGCTGGTCGTCCAATAGCCATTATCCTCTGTTGGGGGCACTGCGATCCTCCGCGCAACTGGTGAGCTACGAAGTGGCCGGGGGGATGGCCCTGGTGGGAGTCCTGCTGCTCGCCAGTTCCCTCAGTATGGTGGACATCGTCAACCGCCAGTCGAGCGCCGGCGTGTGGTACGTTTTTCTGCAACCCGTGGCGTTCCTGATTTACGTCATTGCGGCGGTGGCGGAGACGAACCGCAACCCCTTCGACCTTCCCGAGGCGGAATCGGAGTTGACGGCTGGCTTCCACACCGAATATAGCGGCTTCCGTTTCGCGCTTTACTTCATGGCGGAATACACGAACATGGTGGTGGTGTCTTGCATCGCCGTGACGCTCTTCCTGGGGGGATGGCTGCGGCCGTTTGCCAGCGTGAAGGCCTTGGACTTTCTCAAATTCGCTCCGATTGTGGCTTTGCTGGGGGCCGGAATATTTATTTTGTGGCTCGGCCTTAAGAGCCTGGTGACGCTGGAGCGCTATTTCTTTGTCCTCCTGGCGGCAGGGTGCGTGGTGCTGGCGGTGTTGGTGGCGTTTCCGCCGGTGCTCAATGCCATCCAGGGAATATTTTGGTTTGGCGCCAAAGTGGTGGTATTCCTTTACGCGTTCATCTGGTATCGCGCCACGTTTCCGCGCTACCGCTATGACCAGTTGATGAACATCGGATGGCGGGTGATGATTCCGCTGGCACTGGCCAACCTGATTGTAACGGCGGTGCTGCGCTATTTTTGGCTGGCCCACCACGCGGCAGCGGCGGTGGCCTCCATAGGCAGGTGACACATGGACTGGAAGGATTTTTTCCGCAAGATTTTTCTGATCGACCTGATCAAGGGGCTGCGGCTGACGTTTTCCTATCAGCGGCCCGACGCGATCTACACAGAACAGTATCCGCTCGAGCGCCCGCCGGTGGCCGAGCGTTATCGCGGAGCGCCGCGCCTGAACAATCACCCCGAATCGGGTGAGACGCTGTGCATCGCCTGCAATCTGTGCTCGATTGCCTGCCCGGAGAATTTGATTGTAGTCGGCTGGGCGCGCACGGAAGACCGCAAGAAGCGCCTGACTACTTTCACTTATGATTTATCGCGCTGCATGTTCTGCGGATTGTGCGAGGATGCCTGCCCGGTGGATGCGCTGGAGCTGACACAGGATTTCGAAATCGCCAACTATTCGCGCGAAGGAATGATTTGGGACCGGCAGGCGCTCGAAGAAGGACCAAAGCCGGTGAGATACACGCGCTAAAAGGGTAAAGGCTGAAGGGTAAGAACTGAAGGATGAAGGATAAAGGCGAGGAAAAGAAGATGTAAAGGGTGAGAGATAAATGTTAAAGCGCGCTTGGCGAGCTTGGGCGATTCAGATTTTACATCTTACCTCTTAGATTTTATATCTTCCTTTGCAGACTTATGGCCGAACTTATCACATTCATCGTTCTCGGCTTACTAGCCCTTGTGTCCGCGCTGATGGTCATCACGCGGCGCAACGCCGTCCACAGCGCGATTTGGCTGGTGATCACGCTGTTTGCGGTGGGCGGGATTTTTCTGCTACAGCACGCGGAGTTTCTATTCGCCGTGCAAATCATCCTGTACGTCGGCGGCATCACTGTCCTGTTTCTATTCGTCGTGATGCTGGTGGATATTGACGTACAGCTCAAGCAGGCGCGCTTTGCGCGGCAATGGCAACTGGCGCTGGTGACGGTCGCCTTGCTGGTGGCCCAGCTCATTTACGCTATCTACAACCACGGCCTGGGGCTGAATCTTCCCTCGCGTCCCATGGTTCCCGCGCCTCCGCAGAATACCCAGGCCGTGGGCATGGCGCTCTACCAGAATTACATGTTACCGGTGGAGATCGCCTCGATCCTGTTGCTGGTGGCCATGGTGGGCGCGGTGATTATGGCCAAGAGGAAATTGGAATGATTCCCACGGATTACTACATCTTTCTCGGCAGCGGATTGTTTACCATCGGAGTCATCGGTGTGCTCACCCGGCGCAACGTGCTGATCATCCTGATGTCGATTGAGCTGATCCTGAACGCGGTCAACATCAACCTCGTCGCGCTCTCGCAATATTTCAAATCCGTCGATGGCCAGGTATTCGCCATTTTCGTGATCACCGATGCAGCAGCGGAAGCCGCAGTGGGATTAGGCTTGATCATCGCGTTGTTCCGAAACAAAGAAACGGTCAACGCGGACGAGATCGACCTATTAAAGTGGTAGCCTTTAACCTTTTGAACTTATGCTCGACTACATTTGGTTAATTCCGATCTTCCCGCTCGCGGGAGCAGCCCTCCAGCTCTTGTTCGGCCGGCGCTTGCCCAAATCGGCGGTGAACCTGGTTTCGGTGGGCCTGCCGGGCGTGTCATTTCTCTGGGCGGTCGGCTGCTTCTTCCAATTTCTTGGTCTTCCGGAAGCCTACCATCACGTTTTTCTGCGGCCTCTGTACACGTGGCTGCCCGCCGGCGCGTTCCATCTCTCCAATGGAACGTTGGGCAATCTCAACGTCGGTGTAGGCATGCAGCTTGACCCGCTTTCCTGCGTGATGATGCTGGTGGTCACGGGCGTGGGCTTTTTGATTCACGTTTATTCCATCGGATACATGGCGCACGAGGGTGGATACTACCGCTTCTTCGGCTACCTGAACCTGTTCATGTTTTCCATGCTGGTTCTGGTGCTCGCGGACAATTACCTGATGATGTTCGTGGGCTGGGAAGGCGTGGGGCTGTGCTCTTATTTGCTGATTGGATTTTATTTCCAGCGCAAATCGGCCTCTGACGCAGGCAAGAAGGCGTTCGTGGTGAATCGCATCGGCGACGCCGGCTTCCTGCTGGCGGTGATGCTGATGACGGTGACGTTCGGTTCGCTCGACTTTCAACGCATCACGGATCTGGCGCGCGATCCGCACTTCCATGTGAGCGAGGGAGTCATTTTCGCCATCTGCATTCTGCTGTTCGTGGGCGCGACGGGGAAGTCCGCGCAGATTCCCCTTTACGTCTGGCTGCCGGACGCGATGGAAGGCCCTACGCCGGTCAGCGCTCTGATTCACGCCGCCACGATGGTGACCGCAGGGGTTTACATGGTGGCGCGCTCGAACGCCCTCTACGCGCTGTCTCCGCGCGCGCTGGCGTGGGTGGCGGCGATTGGCGCATCGACGGCCATCTGGGCGGCGCTCATCGGCCTCGTGCAAAATGACATCAAACGCGTGCTGGCGTACTCGACCGTCAGTCAGTTGGGTTATATGTTCCTGGCGTGCGGCGTGGGCGCGTTCGGCGCCGGAGTCTTTCATCTGATGACCCACGCGTTTTTCAAGGCGCTTTTGTTCCTTTGTTCCGGCAGCGTCATCCATGCACTTTCCGGCGAGCAGGACATGCGCAACATGGGCGCGCTCAAATCCAAAATCCCCGTCACCTACGCGACCATGGCCATTGCGGCGCTGGCGATTTCCGGCATCCCGCCGCTCGCCGGCTTCTTCAGCAAGGATGAAATTCTCTGGGACGCGTTTGCCGGCCCCTACGGCCACCCGCTGCTCTGGGGAGTAGGTTGGATCACCGCGGGCCTGACGGCGTTCTACATGTTCCGTCTGATCTTCATGACCTTTTGGGGTAAGTCGCGTGTCCCGCACGAGGTCGAGCACCACATCCATGAATCCCCGAAGTCCATGCTCACGCCGTTGGTCACGCTGGCGGTTCTTTCGGTGATCGGTGGTTTCATCGGCTGGCCAAAATCTCTCGGCGGTGGTGAATGGTTTGGAAAGTTTCTCGACCCGGTGTTTGCGGGCAATCCAGTCGTCTCGGTGCAGGAATTCGGGCGAAGCCTGGAGTACGCCCTCATGATTCTGTCAGTCGTGACGGCGCTGGTGGGAATCGGCATCGCTTATCGGATGTACGTTCAGCGGCCCGGGTCCGGGGACCGCGTGGTTTCCGTGGTGCCCGCCCTGTACCACGTTTTCCTGAACAAGTGTTACATCGATGAAATTTACGATGCACTTTTTGTAAACCGGGTGAAAAACCTGGGCAGCATTCTGGCTGCGGTCGATCTGGGCGTGGTGGATGGAGGCGTCAACCTGGTGGGCTGGGCCACGCGCATGTCCGCGGAAATCTCCCGCCTGTGGGACACCTGGGTGATCGACGGTCTGGTGAACGTGATGGCCTTTATAGTTAAATTGCTGAGCTATCCCGCAAAGGTTCTCCAGACCGGGGTAGTGCAGAACTATGCGTGGTTCATCACCCTTGGGGTTTTGCTTTTCATGTTTTATTTTTTGTCGCCCATACACAGGCTGTTGGCGATATTGGCGCGATGAAATGATTTCTCGAGGTCAACGATGGCATTCTTTCACGACCATATTCTGAGCATCCTGCTGCTGATTCCGCTGGTGGGAATGGTCCCGCTGTTTTTCATTTCCGGCGAGAGCAAGCAGGCGGTCCGCTGGTGGGGAAACATCGTATTATTCCTGGACTTCCTCGCCTCGTTGCCGCTGGTTTTCTGGTTCTCCAGCGAATCCCCCAGCCAGCAGTTCAAATTCATCGAGCTGCACGACTGGATTCCCTCCATCGGCGCGCAATATCACCTGGGCATTGACGGCATCAGCTTCCTGCTGATTATGCTGACCACGGTGCTGGGATTTATTTCCGTCCTTTCCTCGTGGACCGCCATTCAGGACCGCGTGAAGGAATACTACGCGATGTTCCTGCTGCTCCAGGTAGGGATGCTCGGCGTGTTCATGTCGCTGGATGTCTTCCTGTTTTACGTTTTCTGGGAAGTGATGCTGGTTCCGATGTATTTCATCATCGGCGTGTGGGGCGGGCCACGCAAACTCTATGCCGCCATCAAATTCTTTTTGTATACACTCGCGGGCTCCGTGCTGATGCTGCTCGGAATCCTGACGCTTTATCTGCATTACACGCTGCCCAACGGCGGGCACACGTTTGACCTGATCGAGTTGATGAAGCACACGGACTCCTGGCCGCTCGAAATGCAGATCTGGGTGTTTGCCGCGTTTGCTATCGGGTTCGCCATAAAAGTTCCGATGTTCCCGTTCCACACCTGGCTGCCGGACGCGCATGTGGAGGCGCCCACGGCGGGCTCGGTCATCCTGGCGGGCGTTCTGCTAAAGATGGGAACATACGGCTTCCTGCGCTTCTCGCTACCCCTACTGCCGCAGGCCAGCACCAATCCCAAAGTCGTTAAAGTGATGGTGTATCTCTCGCTCATTGCCATCGTCTACGGCGCGCTGGTCTCGCTCATGCAGAAAGATATGAAGAAACTCATTGCCTATTCCTCCGTCAGCCACCTGGGATTCTGCACGCTGGGAATTTTTGCGCTGAACCCGCACGGCTTGCAGGGGAGCGTGATCCAGCAGATCAACCATGGAATCTCCACGGGCGCGCTCTTCTTGATCGTCGGCCTGATTTACGAGCGCCGGCACACGCGCGAGATCAAGGAACTGGGCGGACTTTCCAACGTCATGCCGGTGTACGCCACACTCTTCATGATCGTGATGCTTTCTTCCATCGGCCTGCCGCTGCTGAACGGCTTTATCGGCGAGTTCACGATTCTGCAAGGCGCGTATGAAGCGAGCTGGCACTGGGCGGCCGTGGCGGTGGTGGGAATCGTGCTGGGGGCGGCGTACATGCTGTGGCTCTACCAGCGGACCATGTTCGGCCCCTGCGAGAATCCCAAGAATCAAATCCTGAAGGATTTGAACTTCCGCGAAGTCATGACGCTGGTCCCCTTGATTTTGTGGGCGTTCTGGATCGGCCTTTACCCGAAGCCTTTCTTCAACGTGCTGGATAAGCCGGTCACGGCAATTGTTGAGCAGCTCAATCCGAATTTCTTCAAAGCGCCACAGGCAAAGAAGCAAGCGCCGGGAGTTCCCGCCGGCGCGCAAGCCGGCCTTCGGGCGACCTCCAAAGCGGGAGGAGCGGGGCGTTAATGGGAAACGCGTTTTTCAGTCCGCTGGATTACCAGGCCATCAAGCCGGAAATTCTTCTCACCATGTTCGGCATGGCGGTTCTGCTCTTTGATTTCCTGCTGGACAAGGGCGACAAATTTCTGAACGCGGTACTGGCCCTGATTGGCTTGGGCTTCGCGCTTCTGCAACTCGGAATTTTCTGGTTCCACTATTTTCGCTACGGTCCTCCCTCCTACATCGGTTTCAACGGAACGTATGCGTTCGATTCCTTTGCCGTCGTGGCCAAGGTGATTATCGTTCTTGCCACAGCGCTCGCCGTCCTGCTCTCCGTGAAATATCTGGAGATTGAGGATGCAAATGTGGGGGAGTATTACGCCCTGCTGCTCTTTGCGGCCGTTGGAATGATGTTCATGGTTTCGGGCGTGGATTTGATTGTGCTCTTCATCGCCCTGGAAGTCATGGCCCTCTGCGAGTACGTGCTGACGGGATTTCTGCGCGGCAATCGCCGGTCCAACGAAGCGGCGGTAAAATTTTTCCTGCTGGGGGCATTTTCCTCCGGCCTGCTGCTCTATGGCATGTCGCTGCTCTACGGAATCGGCGGCTCAACGAAGCTGACGGTCATTGCCGAGCGGCTGCGCGACCGTCCTTCCGGCGACCCGCTCTCCTGGATTGCGCTCATCACCCTGCTTGCGGGCATGTACTTCAAAATTGCCGCCGTCCCCTTTCATCAATGGACGCCGGACGCCTACGAGGGCGCGCCCACGTCGATTACCGCTTTCATATCCGTAGCGCCCAAGGTGGCCTCCTTCGCGTTTTTCATCCGCATTGCCTTTATGGGGCTTTGGCCGTTGCGTGTGGAGTGGCAGGCGCTCACCATCGGCGTCGCCATCGCCACCATGACGCTCGGAAACCTGGCTGCGATCACGCAGGACAATATCAAACGCTTCTTCGGCTATTCCACCATCGCGCACGTGGGATATCTGCTGCTCGGCCTGGTGGCCGCGGCGGATGGGGAGGGCGATGGGCTGCGCGCCGTGGTGATTTATCTCATTGTTTACGCCTTCATGAACCTCGGCGCTTTTGCGGTGGTCATCATGATGCGCCGGAAAGATATTATTGGTGATGAACTTGACGATTTGGGTGGGCTCATGTCACGCGCGCCCGGCCATGCGATTTTGATGCTCATTTTCCTGCTATCGCTTGCGGGAATTCCTCCCACCGCGGGCTTTATCGGCAAGTATTTCATCTTTCTTTCGCTGATAGAAACCGGGCACTACTATCTCGCGGTCCTGGGCGTTGCTTACGCCGTCGTGGCGCTGTATTATTATTTCAGGATTGTGGTGGTCATGTTCATGAAGAAGCCGTCGGAGGAATCACCGCTGGCGACGGGTTTGGGATTGCGCGTGGCGCTGGGCGTGACGCTGGTGATGACACTGTTTATCGGAATCTATCCCCAGCCGGTGATTTCTATCGCGCGCGAGGCCGTGCGGCCGTTCTTCTCGTAGTCAAGAATAGCAACGACGCTCCTTTTGAAGCGGGACTTGCACGACGAGGTTTTCTGCACGTTGATGGAGGGGGGATCTGTGCCCAGGACTCCGGGCAAGGGAATGAGTCTGTGGGCGCAAGTGGGGTTTTACTCCAGCCTGGGATTCATACTGCCCGCTGGTGCCGTGGGGGGATTCGCACTGGGTTGGCTGCTGGACCGATGGCTACACACCTCGCACGTCTTTGCCGTAATTCTGGGCTTGATAGGGGCGGCGGGAGGGCTGCTCGA
>JASHTO010000329.1 GCA_030040515.1 Terriglobia bacterium | reverse complement strand
CGCGGCTCCCGCTACATCATCAATGGCGAGCCGACGGAGAATAAACTGATCATCGGCAGCAAAGGGAACTTGCGAATCGGCCTTCGGGCGCGCGGCAAGATGGCGCATTCCGCTTATCCGCACCTGGGTGTAAACGCTACTGAAAAGCTACTCGATGTGATCGCGGATATTCGGAAGATTCCCTTGCCGGTCAGCCCGATGCTGGGACCCTCCACGCTGAATATCGGCGTGATCGCCGGCGGCCGCGCGGCCAACGTGGTTCCGGACGAAGCCCTGGCTCAGATTCTGATTCGCATCGTGGAAGATTCCGGGGCCATTCGCAAGAGGATTGTACAAATCACCGCCGGGCGCTGCGATCTTGACCTGGTGCGCGACACGCCGGTGCTGATGATGGAAAAGTTGGACGGGTACGAGACGGACATTGTGGCCTTCACCACGGATTTGCCCGCCCTGAGCAATTGGGGACGCCCGCTGCTGCTGGGTCCGGGCTCGATCAGCATGGCGCACACCGAGCGCGAGTGCGTGCGCAAGGCGGATCTGGTGGCTGCGGCGGATCTCTACTGCCGGATGGTGCGTGATTTGAAGAAAAGGGGTTAGGGGTTATCGGACATGAAGAAACTGGAAGTGGGAATTCTGGGAGCCACGGGAATGGTGGGGCAGCGGCTGGTGAGCTTGCTCGAGCATCACCCGTGGTTTGAAGCAAAATGGCTCGCCGCGTCGGAGAGATCGGCGGGCAAGACGTACCGCGAGGCCTGCAACTGGCGTTTGCGTGATCCCCTGCCCAAGGGCGTGGCGGATCTTGCCGTCCATGAGTGCAAGCCGGCGGGTGCGCCGCCTCTGCTCTTTTCCTCTCTCGATTCCAAGGTGGCGGGAGAGGTGGAACGCGAATTTGCCCAGGCGGGGCACGTGGTGGTTTCAAACTCCTCGAATTTTCGCATGGAGCAGGATGTGCCCCTGCTGATTCCCGATGTCAATCCGGAACACCTGGCGCTGGTGTGCGAGCAGCGGAAGCAGCGCAAATGGAAGGGGATGATTGTCACCAATCCCAACTGCACAACCGTGGGACTGGCGATGTCGCTCGCGCCGCTGGAGAAGGCCTTTGGAATTGAAAAGGTGTTGATGACCAGCATGCAAGCGGTTTCTGGCGCAGGCTATCCGGGAATTCCCACGCTGGATATTCTTGGCAACGTGGTCCCCTTCATCGGCGGCGAAGAGGAAAAAGTCGAGCGCGAAACCCGCAAGCTGCTGGGCAAGTGCGTGGACGGCCATGTAAAGATGGGCGATTTCATCGTCAGTGCGCATTGCAATCGCGTGATGGTGGAAGACGGCCACACGGAGACTATTTCCGTGGCGTTCAGGAAAAAGGTCACGGCGGCGGACATCACAGAGGCCTGGCGCGCCTACCGCTCGCTGCCGCAGGAACGCGGGCTGCCCTCCGCGCCGAAGCATCCCATCGTCGTGCGCGAGGAACGCGACCGGCCGCAGCCGAAATTCGACCTCGAATCCGAACACGGCATGGCGACGGTGGTGGGCCGCCTGCGCGAATGTGCGGTTCTGCAATTCAAGTACGTCGCGCTGAGCCACAACACGATTCGCGGTGCGGCGGGCGCGGCGCTGCTCAACGCCGAGTTGATGAAGACGGAAGGGTATCTGGACTGATGATCAACCTCGCCCTCCTCGGCTACGGAAAAATGGGGAAAACGCTGGCGCAACTTGCTCCCCAGCGGGGCTTTGAAGTTTCTCTGGTGATGGATATTGACGTCAACGACGAGAGCTGCGGCATCACGCGCGAGAAATTCAAGGGTATTGATGTCTGTGTGGACTTCACCACGCCCCAGGCGGTGGTTGAGAACGTTCACCGCGTGGCGGCGCTGGGAGTGAACCTGGTGGTCGGGACCACCGGCTGGCAGAAACATCAGGCCGAAGTGCGCAAGGTGATTGAGCAGGCCGGGGTAGGGATGGTTTACGCCGCGAATTTTTCCATTGGTGTAAACTTGTTCTACAAGCTGGCGCGCGCGGCGGCGGAAATCTTCGCGCCCTTCCCCATGTACGATCCCTTCATTACCGAAGCGCATCACAAAATGAAGAAGGATGCGCCCTCCGGGACGGCGCACGAGATTTCGCGGCAAATTCAGCCTTACCTCGTCGACCGCGAAATTCCCATGGCCAGCGTGCGCGCGGGATATATTCCTGGAGTGCATGAACTGGGGTTCGATTCCGAGGCGGACACGGTGATTTTGCGCCACACGGCCCGCGGCCGGCAGGGGTTCGCTGAAGGCGCTCTGTACGCGGCGCGCTGGGTGGTAGGCAAAAAAGGATTTTACAGCTTCGCGGAAGTGCTGGAGATGGGAGCGGGAAGCTGACTTACTGAATCTTGCAAAATATAGTGACAATCATTCTCTGTAGCGGCGCTCTATGAGCGCCGAAAATCCGGCGGTCGTAGACCGCCGCTACAACAGCGGTTGTCACTATATTTTGCAAGATTCAGTAGAATGAGGTGAGGAGGTTCCATGAGCCTTGAACTTTGTGGTTGCGGCACGGCCCTGGTTACGCCTTTTCGGAAGGACGGTTCCGTGGACGAACCGGCTCTGCGGCGGCTGGTGCAGTTCCAGCTTCGTGAAGGCATCGACTTTCTCGTCCCCTGCGGCACCACCGGCGAAGCACCGACGCTCGAGCACGGGGAATACCTGGGGGTGATTCGCCTTGTGGTGCAAGAAGCGCAGGGTAAGGTTCCAATCGTAGCCGGAGTGGGAGGCAACAACACCAGGAAGATTTGTGAGCTGGCGGGTGAAGTGGAGGAACTGGGCGTCCAAGCCATCCTCTCCGTCGCGCCTTACTACAACAAGCCGACGCAGGAAGGTTTGTATCAGCACTTCAAGGCGATCGCGGAATCAACGCACCTCCCCGTGGTGCTTTACAACGTCCCGGGGCGGACATCATCCAACATTGAGGCCGCCACCGTCGGCCGCCTCTCGCAGATTCCCAACATCATCGCCATCAAAGAAGCCTCTGGCAACATCGTGCAGCAGATGGAAGTATTGAGCGCAGTCAAGCCGGGATTCCGCGTGCTCTCGGGCGACGATTCTTACACCTTCCCGCTGATGGCCCTGGGAGGAATGGGAGTGATCTGCACAAGCTCAAACCAGATTCCCGGACAGATGACGAAACTGACTCACTTGATGCTCGAGGGCAAAATTGACGAGGCCCGTGAGCTTCATTTCCACTTGCTGCCCCTGATGCAGGCGAACTTTATCGAAACCAACCCCATCCCCGTCAAAGCCGGCCTTGCCATGATGGGCCTGATCGAAGAGCACTATCGCTTGCCCATGGTTCCGATGAAGCCCGAAAATCGCGCCAAGCTGGAAAAAGTCATGGCGGCGCAGGGACTATTGCAGCCGCAGAAGGTGTAAAACCAAGCTGCGCCGTCCATCCGGCATCCTTTGTGTATAATCAGGAGGGGTTTAGTCACATGCCTCAACATGCTCTAAAGGAACGTAAGCGCACCCATTCCGAGCCAGTCGCCGCAAGAAAATTCAGAAAGCTTGTCCGCTCGTGGTTGTCAGATGACTCAGGATACGACGAGCGTGTCTGGCCGAAGCTCAAAGAGATGATTGAGGAAAATCGGCTGTCAGCCCGAAAACGATTCGATGATTAGGCGGATCCTGCTCGACACAGGTCCACTAGGACGAATCGCGCACCCCCATCCCAACCCCGAGATTGTCGCTTGGCTCCAACAAGCCCTGGATGCGGGCCAAATGGTCTTTCTCCCTGAAATAGCGGACTACGAGTTGCGCCGAAACTTCCTGTTGGAGGGGATGACCGCCTCAATCAAAAGGCTCGACCAATTAAGGAACACTTTAATCTTCGTTCCGATTACGACATCGATCATGCGAAGAGCAGCGGAATTTTGGGCGTTGGCGAGAAAACGCGGAAGGGCTACTGCCTCCCTTGAGGCTCTGGATGCCGACGCTATTTTGGCTGCACAGGCTCATGAAGTGGGCGGCGTAGTGGCCACAGAGAATATAAGTCATCTCTTGTTGTTCGTTGAATCAAAACACTGGCGGGGAATCAAGTGACTCAATCGAGGCTTCGCTGACTGCAATCACCCCAGGTTTGGAAGCAGCGATTAAACCAGCCACCGCTTCGCAATCTGGTCATTCTGATCAGCGGTGATGAGCCAGTTTAGAAGCGTGCTTTTTAGCTCGCGCAGCGCGTCTGCGGAGCCAGCGTCACTCCAGAGATTGCGCGTCTCGCCGGGATCATTTTCCAAGTCGTACAATTCACCATCGCACGTGGGATAGTAATTCATCTTCCAGCGCTTTGTCCGGATCATCTTCGCATCGGGATGGAGAATTCCTTCCACTCCTTGCCCCGGAACAAAGGGATGGTAGGAGCTCTTTCCTTTGCGGTCGGGCGGCGCGAACACCTCGGGGATAATATTTTCGCAATAGACCGCATCGCGCGGCGTGTAGCGGTCCGCGTTTCCGGTAATCAGCGCCGCGAAGGACTGCCCCTGCACGTGGTCCGAAACCGGCAGGCTGCAAAACTCCAGCAGCGTGGGAAGCAAATCGACCGCGCCGATAAGTTGCGAATATTTTCCAGGAACCACGTGGTTAGGAAACCGCACCATCATGGGGATGTGGACGGAAGCTTCGAAGAGGACGTTCTTTCCTTGCAGGCCGTGCTCGCCCAGTTGGTCGCCGTGGTCGGTGGCAAAAACGACGATGGTGTTCCCGGCTTTTCCCGAACGCTCCAGTTCATCCAGAATCTGCCCCATTTCATAGTCCACCATCGAGATGCCGCCGTAATATCCGCGATACATCCACTCAAGGCGCGTGCGGTCGACTTCATAAAGCGCGGCGCGCACGATCTGCTTCTGCACCGGCAGGGGGAGCTTGCGAATTTCCTCGAGGGTCGCGAGCTTGGGAAGGGGAATATCCGCGTCGTCGTACATCGTGTCATAGGGAGGGGACACGACGAGCGGGGAATGCGGCTTGAAGAAAGAGGAATGAAGGAAGAACGGCTTGGGCGAAGCGCAGAACTCGCGCAGAAGTTTCACCGTCTGCATGCCGGTCCAGTGCGTGGGCGTGAATTCATAATCCACGTCGGAGTGGAACGGATTCTTCCCTGCTGGAATATTGCGCGCGGGAGTGTAAATCGAAACGTCCGGCTTTGGGTCGTGTTCCTTGCGCCAGCGCACGTAGTCGGAGTAAGGGTCCGTGGACTGCACGCCGTCATCGAGATATACGCGATCGAAGCCCGTGGACCGTGCCTGCTCATCCGTGGGGGGATAGAAGTGCAGCTTGCCCACCGAGCCGGTCTGGTAGCCATTGTCGCGCAGCATCCGCTGAATCATCACCTCGCGCGAGTCGCAGGGCGTGTAGTTCACGCGATTTTTGTGGGAGTGGGGATACCGCCCGGTGAGATAGCTGATGCGCGAGGGAACGCAGACGGCCGCCTGAACGTAAGCGTTGGAAAAATCTGCCGCGCCAGAAGCCAGTCGGTCAAGATTCTGCGTCTTGACCAAGCGATTGCCGTTTGCGCCCAGGCAATCGAGCCGGAACTGGTCGGCAAACAAAACCAGGATGTTGGGCCTGCCGCCCGCGGGCACGGCTGGGGCCGCCCCGGTCGCGAGCAAAGCTGAGCTCGTTTGGAGAAACTTTCGCCGGTTCATTCCGAATAGCCTGGTGCAGCGCC
>JASHTO010000328.1 GCA_030040515.1 Terriglobia bacterium | reverse complement strand
CACGAGTTTGGGCGAGGCGAAGCAAATCATCGAGGCTTGGCGGCGCGAATACAATGAGAGTCGTCCTCACAGGGCCCTGGGAGAGAGGACGCCGAACGAATTCGCCGCCCAGGTGGGGGCTAGCCCCCACCTGGTGGGCGCACAGCAAGCGGCTGGAAACTCGCCCTGAGGCTGGAACAGAAAAAGGGGGCCGCTCAGAAGGGTGGGGGCTCTCTCACTTCACCTGGTACAGAAAACCCCGGTCAGGTCAGATTGAGCGGCTCGCTTCAGGGTGTTTCCACCCAGATGCTCTTAACGGTCTATCTCGTATTCGGGATGTGGAACACCCATAAGCCATTTATCAAACCATCCAACGATGTGATCGAGGCGTTCAATGCGATGCCATGGTTCTCCCGACCGTGAAAGCTCGTGGGTCTCGCGCGGGAACACAACCATTACCGTTGGCCGTCTCAGAAACTTGAGTGCCCGAAATATCTGTTCACCTCCTGATCCCTGTGGAGCGAGCAAGTCAGATTCACCCAACACAAACATAACCGGCGTGTGGATATCCTTCACAAAGGTAATCGCAGAGAGCTCGGCATAATCCTGAGGCGCTTCGAAGGGTGGCGATTTGAACCATTCGGGCTGAAACAGAGCCAGATCGGTGGTGTACCACCATGAGGCCCAATTGGAAATATCGCGCTGCGAAACAGCTGCCGCAAACCGATCAGTATGCGCGATAGTCCAGTCCGTAAGTACGCCGCCACCACTGCCCCCCGTCACCGCGAGTTTTTTCGAATCGACAAAACCGCGTTTGAGAACCTCGTCGACACCGACCATTAAGTCACGGTAGTCGTCACCCGGATAGCGATACTGGGTAATGTTGCCAAAATGCTGGCCGTAGGTGGTTGAGCCTCGGGGGTTAACATAAAGAACGACATAGCCCCTTGCAGCCAACCATTGAAACTCATGTTCAAAAATCCAGCCGTACGCCGCATGCGGTCCACCATGTATATCCAGAATCAATGGGTACTTTTTAGTGGGGTCAAAGTCGGGTGGCTTTTGGATCCATCCCTGGATCGGCATACTATCAAAACTCTTGTATTCAATCTCCTCCGGCGCCGTCAGTTTAAGTTGCGACCAAAGTTGGCGGTTCACGTCAGTAATTCGAGTCTGCGCACCATCTTTGGCAATGGTAAACAGGTCGCCAATCATGGTCGGGGTGGATACTAATGCAACGATTGTGTTGTCCTTCTGGGCCATGCAAAAATCCAGAATCGCCTGATTGCCCTTCGTAACGTCAGTCAAAGCGCCGGATTGCGCGTCGACTCGGACAAGAAACATGCCGCCACGTCTCGAAACAGAATCGAGCAGCCAGCGACTGTCCGTAGACCAGTCGAGTGGGTGCACCTCACCGCCCCGCGGAGCGGTGTTGTCGCCATAAAGAGAGCTGCCCATGTCGTAGTCATAGTCAGCGGTTAAATTTCTTGGCGACGCGTTGAGATTGATATCCATAACCCACAGATCGGGTTGCGAATAGGAGCGCACCGGCTGCGTGACGGATCCGTGGAATGCTAATTTGCGGCCATCCGGGCTGGGTGCCAGGTCTTTAATTTCCATCGGAACGGTTGCGAGTTTTTCCGGGGTTCCTCCCGCCGCCAGGACAGAGTAAATATCCGTGCTCGGGGCGTAGTAGTACGGCTCCCTGAGCCGTTGGGTAAGAAAATACAGGCGCGAATTATCGCGGCTCCAGACGGGCTCTCGCTCGTCAAAGTCTCCTCGGGTCACTTGCTTGGGTTCGTAGAGATCGTCCGAGGTGTTGGGCAGATCCACTACCCAGATGTGTTGGTGTCGCTTCGGGTCGAGATAACCCACACCATCTCTGCGATAGGTGGCGCGACTAATGATATGCACATCGGAATGGTGCTCATTCCCCTGCTGAGGATTGTTCGTGTTGGATTGAGTTCCATTGAACTCACTGGAATTCAACCGACCATTCGCATGGAGCTTCTCGGTATCTTCCGTGGCCGTGGAGCTTAGAAACGCAATGTGCCTGCTGTCGGGCGACCAAACCGGATACCAAGCACCCTGTGGCAGATGCGTGATAATCCGAGCTTCCCCTCCCGCAAGGGGCAGTATTGCGATCTGAGTGGGTGAAGAATTGCCGGACTCATCACGAGTAGCGCCCCGAGTGAAAGCTATATACTTACCATTAGGTGACCATCGCGGCTGGGAGTCATGGTTGCCACGGGTCATCCGGAAAGGGGCGCTGTCACCGGTGGCATCGACCGCCCAAATTGAAGTCTCATATCCGGTCCGGTCTTTGTCTACATTGACGCGGGTGAATGTAACGCGGGTGCCATCAGGCGAAATCTGAGGGTTGGCAATCCAAATAAACTGAAAAAGGTCCTGTTCAGTAATGGCGCGCTCACGCAGCTCAGCGTTTAGCGTGTGGCTTGGTGCTCCAGATAACGCAACAATGGCCGAGATCAGGATAACTGCAAGCAAAGGAAATCGCATCCGATCCTCCGCAGGGCACTGCAGGCTTGGACGCAAACCTTTGTAGTTTGCCAAGCGGCCGCCCTGCCTTCAATTAGTCTTATATCCGAGGTAAAACGAAAAGTCTTAAGGGTCGCAGAGCGTATTTTAAAAGAAGTTCGGACTGATGGCCGCCCGAACCCAGACGTCAAAGGGGGTTGCAGGAATTCTACAGTCACCGATGCATTGTTTCCGTAGTCAAGCTTTCGGAATTGGGGACGCTGGGGGCTTCTCGGACCACACCATCTTAGTCAGAAGAAATCAAAGCCTCTTCCGGCGTGGGAATTCCTGCAACTGGACATTCCGCGGTACCAATTGCCTTGCGCGTAATCGCCTCTGCTGCACGTTGCGCGTCTGCGGGGGCGTTAACCCACGTCTTATAAAATTCGAACGGGCACTCGGAAACACCCTTTGAACCGTCGCCGGAATGTAGCACGCCCGTATACCCACGGTGGAGGAGTTTAAACAGGTGGTTCTGAGATTGTGAATTGGCCCTGAAGTCGCGAATTAGTGATTTGGAGACGGCGGCGTATTGGATGCCATTCTCTTCCTCCCCACATTCACCGAGAGTCCGGCCATCAAACCCGATAATAGCGGAGTGACCAAAGTACGAATAGACGCCATCGAATCCGGAGGCGTTCGCCACAGCCACATAAACATTGTTCATCCAGGCCATGGCTTTTGCGACCATGATCTGTTGATCTTTTGCCGGGTACATATAGCCCTGGCAACGAACGATCAACTCTGCTCCCTTCATCGCGCAGTCCCGCCATATTTCCGGGTAATTACCGTCATCACAAATGATCAAACTTATCTTCAGGCCCTTCGGTCCGTCCGACACGTAGGTACAGCTCCCCGGGTACCACCCTTCGATCGGACACCAGGGCAAGATCTTGCGGTACTTTTGCACAATCTCGCCCTTGTCGTTGAGAAGAACTAAAGCATTGTAAGGCGCCTTCCGGGGGTGCTGCTCATGTCGCTCGCCGGTTAGAGAGAAAACGCCCCACGTCCGCGCCTGCTTGCAAGCCTCCGCGAAGATTTGGGTCTCCTCTCCCGGAATCTCAGCGGCCGTCTCGAGCATTTCGCCGCGATCGTACATAATTCCGTGCGTGCTGTACTCGGGGAGGACGATGAGGTCCATGCCCGGTAACCCGAGCTTGATACCTTGAATCATGTCGGCGATCTCTCGGCAGTTTTTGAGCACCTGCTGCTTGGTATGCAGGCGCGGCATTTTGTAGTTCACCACGGCAATTCCAACCGTGTCGGCACTGCTAGAAATATCTCCGTGAAACATCGTTTACCTCCTTGAGTCGGTCTCACTTACGACAGGGCAGGCACTGACATCCTTGGCTTTCCGGTAATGTAGAACAGAACTCAAGTGAGCAGCGCG
>JASHTO010000327.1 GCA_030040515.1 Terriglobia bacterium | reverse complement strand
CCAATTTCCGCTATCGACGCGCCATCAAGCGCCTGGACGATATTGTGCTGGGCATCATCCGGCGCAAGCGCGCCAGCATGAACGGCAATGGCCACTCGCCTGCGGTTCTGTCCATCATGCTGGGAGCGAAAGACGACGATGGATCGGCG
Organism: Terriglobia bacterium; assembly: GCA_030040515.1. Classification (GTDB taxonomy): domain Bacteria; phylum Acidobacteriota; class Terriglobia; order UBA7540; family UBA7540; genus Bog-366. The sequence goes on along the minus strand of JASHTO010000327.1, from coordinate 2,899 downwards.
ATGCCGGAGCAGCAAGTCCGTGATGAAATGATGACGCTCTTCTTCACCGGGCATGAAACCACGGCACTGGCCCTGGCCTGGACGTTTTACCTGCTTGGCCAAAATCCCGAGAAGGAACAGAAACTTCAGGCGGAAGTGGATTCGGTTCTGGCCGGCCGTGCCCCCGGCTTCCAGGATCTCGCCCGCCTGCCCTACCTTGAAATGGTTTTCAAAGAATCTCTGCGCCTCTACCCACCCGCCTTCGGAGTGGTGCGTGAGGCCCTGAGCGATTGCGAGATCGGCGGCTATACCATCCGCAAGGGCGCCACACTGGCCATGTTCCAATGGGTGGTCCATCGCGACGCGCGGTTCTTCGAGCGGCCCGAGGAATTCATTCCCGAGCGCTGGGAGAATGACTTCGCCAAAACCCTGCCCCGTTGCGCCTACTTCCCCTTCGGCGCCGGATCACGCATCTGCATTGGCAATACCTTTGCGCAGGCGGAAGTGCCGATGATCCTCGCGTCCATCATCCAGAGATTCCAGCTCAAGCTGGTGCCCGGCCACCGCGTGGTCACCGCCCCCTCCCTCACGCTTCGCCCTTTGCGCGGAATCCGCGTTACACTGAGAAAGCGCTGAGGGCGCCGCGCGATGAATCCACCGAGCAATCCACGCTCCGCAAGCCGAGGCTACGTGGGACGGAAACGGGGAATGCTCGTCTCCGTAGTTTGCCTGCTCACGGTCTCGATCGCTTCTTGCGGCAGAAAAACCACGCCGCATCGAGTGGAAGTAACCACTACGAACTTCACCGGACCACCGTTCCTGAATTCGAAAAAAATCCAGACGTTTGGCGTCGGCTTGGGCGACAGTGAAGTCCAGGCTCGGGAAGCTATCCACCGCGCCGGCCTGGCCTGGGAGATGCCCCTCCCCGGCAACCCGCTGCTCTCCGCTCGTATTCGGGATGCCCGAGGCCGCGGGCTGATGGAGATCCACACTTCTCCGCCTCCGGGCGGCCCTCCCGGGAAGTTCAACTACTTTCTCCACAGGCTTTGGGAGGCTCCCCGATACGATTATTCCGTCGACCTCATTGCCTGGGACTCGGACATGATTTCCCGCCTCGCAGGCGATAATGCCCTGCTTCTGGCCAGCGCCTTCATGCTCCCGGACTCCCCCTTGCGACGGCACCTGCTGGGCGGAGATGGAGTGCGCACATCGCAATTGCAGATGGGTGGAGGGGTGGAGTTTGTGACCTACGCTTACCCCGAACAGGGCTTCAAGATCACGGGAACCTGGAGAAATCGCGGTTGGGTGCCCGGATCATTGTCATTCGAATTGGTTCCACCCAAGCAGTAAGCCCCGCTCCAAATCGACGCGACTTTGACGCGGCCCGAGGGCCGTTGGAGAGTTGAAAAGGCAACCTCCGACTGATATTCTTCAGGCGCCCGTATACAGCCGCGGCAAATCAGGCGTGGCATATCCTGTCAGAGGAGGCATTCGCGAATGGCGATCAATCAGGACAAACTCCATGAATTCCTCGTTAAAGCCGTCGTCGATTTTGGAGCAACCTTTCACGCTGCATTGATCCGCATCGGAGACAAATTAGGACTGTATAAAGCGCTCGCGGCAGGTGGGCCGCAGACGCCCGTCGAGCTTGCGAAGAAGACCGGTACAGCCGAACGGTACGTGAGGGAATGGCTGTGCAATCAAGCCGCGGGCGGTTACGTCACCTATGATTCGGCCACAGGCAAATTTCATTTGAGTGAGGAGCAGGCCTTTGCCCTGGCAGACGAAAGCAGCCCGGTCTTCCTGCCGGGAGCCTTTCAAACCGCCCTCGCGGCCGTGAAAGCGGAAGAGCGGATCACCGACTGCTTCAAAACCGGAAACGGCATGGGGTGGCACGAGCATCACCCAGAATTATTTGCGGGCACAGAGCGTTTCTTCCGGCCGGGTTACGCGGCGCATCTCGTCCGTTCCTGGATTCCCTCCCTCGAAGGCGTTGAAGACAAACTGAAGAGCGGGGCCCGCGTCGCAGATGTAGGTTGCGGCTTGGGAGCCTCAACCATCCTGATGGCCCAATCCTTCCCGAAATCCGAGTTTGCCGGCTTCGATTATCACGATAAATCCATCGAGACCGCGAAGCGGCGCGCCCATGAGGCCGGCTTGGGCGATCGCATTCATTTTGAAGTTGCCAAGGCCAAGGAGTATCCGGGCAGAAACTACGATTTCGTTACCTTCTTCGACTGCCTGCATGACATGGGCGACCCCGTCGGAGCGTCGTCCCATGTTCGCGCCACGCTGAAAAAAGACGGCACGTGGATGATTGTCGAGCCGTTTGCAGGCGACAAGATCGAAGAGAATCTCAATCCCATTGGCCGGGCCTTTTACGGCGCCTCGACGCTTTTGTGTACGCCCTCGTCTTTATCTCAGGAAATCGGCCTGGCGCTGGGGGCCCAAGCGGGCGAAAAGAAAATGCACGAAATCGTCACCAAGGGCGGGTTCACCCGTTTCCGGCGCACGACGCAGACGCCCTTCAACCTGATCTTCGAAGCCAGGCCTTAGATCGCAGAGACCAAACGGCGGGTGTCTGCGCCGACCCTTGTTTGACTATGAAAAGGCATTTCAACGCGCGAGCATTTCTCCAGCGCACCGGAAGCCCAGGTTGGTGTTCAAGTAGGCCGGGAAAACACCTTGCCGGGCCGAGACGCGGACCACCCAGGGAAAGTCGTTCCACGAGCCGCCGCGGATGACGCGCAGTTGCGCATTCGGCGGCCCGGAGGGATCTTGCGGCGAACTGTTTTGGTAATACCCGGGGTCATACCAGTCATTGACCCATTCCCAGACGTTCCCCAATACATCGTACAGGCCGAAAGCGTTGGGCCGTTTCGTGCCGACAGGGTGCGTATTATTGCCATTGCCGTTCAAG
>JASHTO010000326.1 GCA_030040515.1 Terriglobia bacterium | reverse complement strand
ACCGAGCGGAAGGTCGGCTCGTCAATGGAAACCTTGGTCGGTTCGCAGATTTCTTCCAGCCGTTTCGCGACGTTCACGCGGTCGCCCACCGCGCTGTAAGCCTGCCGCCGCACACCCAGCATCCCCACCACCGTGCTTCCCGTGGCGATGCCGATCCGCATGCGCCAGGGCAGGTTGAGTTTCTTCACGGTGCTCTGCATCCGCAGTCCCGCCACCACCGCCAGGAGCGCATGACGGTCATAATCCACCGGCGCTCCGAATTCCACCATGATCCCGTCACCCATGTATTTGTCGATGTGTCCGCGGAACAGCCCCACGATGGGCTCGATTTGTCCCAGGAAGCGGTTGAGCTCCTCCAGCACCACGTCCGCGCGATTGTTGTCCGAGTAGGTCGTGAAATTCGTGAGGTCGGTGAACATGATGCTGATTTCACGCTTCTCGAACCGCAGTTTTCCCTCCGTAGCCAGCTTCGCGACCACCGGATCCATGGTGGCATAGAGGGCTTTTTCCACTTTCTCCTTCATCTCTTCGGAAACGCGGCTGCGTTTCAGCTCCTCATAGAGCTGGCGCGTCTCCTCGAACCCTTTGGCCAGCCGCTCCTGCAGCGACCCGATGGACGCACTCGCCAGAATCAGGAACCCGCCCCAGGTGGCAAGCACCAACAGGGCGTTGATGCGTGTTCCTTGCACCGCGAATTCCGCCGGACGGTACCAGGCAAACAGCACGCCCGACAAGGTGCAAAGCACGGCGCCCATCACCGCCTGGCGTTTGCCCAGGAAATACGCCGCCGACAAAACCGGGAGGTAGAAAAAGTTCAGGAAGGCAATTTTATAGGGGAAGAGATAAAAAACGGCTCCGACGATTCCCACCACCAGCAGGATGAACAGTCCTTCCAGGTGACGGACAATGAAATTTCGAAATTGGAGTGGCCATGCTCCGCCTAAGCCAAGCGGTACGCCGGGGTCATCAATGGCTGGCGCACGTGAGTCCGGGCTTGCCATGGTCTGTTTTGTCCATCCTACTTCAGAATTGGACACCAGAAATCTGAGTGCGTACTATAGCTCTCGGAGCTTCCAAAGGGCAAGGTGCCACTACAGAGCGGGACTAGTACTTTAGTACCGATGCAGAATAAGGCACAAGTGGGGTGATGTCAATGCGCCTCCACGTTGCCGATTAGCGCCCTTCGAAAACTTTTTGTAGCGGCGGTCGATGACCGGCGGACGGCGCCCGCAGAGCGCCGCTACAGCAAAATGAACCTCCCGCGAAGTCAAGCAGGACCCAGCGGGGAACCTCTGCCGGCAGATAGGGAAATCCAGAACCTATGAAACGAATTCTTTGGCGTCTTTTCTTTTTAGTGATCGCCGTCATAATTCTCACGGTTTTGGCGGGGGGGATCTGGCTGCGCGGGCGTGTGCGTGCGAGCTTTCCAGCTCTCGATGGCGCTGTCGCTGTGCCGGGACTTTCAGCCCGCGTGGAAGTGCTGCGCGACGCGCACGGCGTCCCCCACATCCGCGCCCAATCGATGGAGGACGCTCTTCTCGCCCAAGGGTACGTGACAGCCCAGGACCGCCTTTGGCAGATGGATTTGAGCAGGCGAAACGCCGAAGGGGAACTTTCCGAGGTTTTCGGCGACCGCACTTTGAGCCTGGATATCGAAAGCCGCACGCTCGGCTTTCGCAATTTGATTAAGTCGGCCCTCGCGGACCTCTCGCCGGAAGATCGTCGCCTGCTTGATTCCTACGTTCGGGGAGTCAATGCTTTTATCAAAAGCCATCGTAACCGCCTGCCCCTCGAATTCCTCATTCTGCGCTACCAGCCGCGGCCCTGGCGCGAAGCCGATTCCATCGCCGTCACTTTGAATCTTGCCACGGCATTGAGCCAGACCTGGGATGTCGACCTCCTGCGCGAACACATCGGCGTCAAGCTGGGGCCCCCAGATTTGGGAAAAGACGAGTATGCGGATCTGTTTCCGGACCATTCGTCCCTCGATGTGCCGGTGGCGGAAGTTCCCACGCCTGCCCACGTGCGTGAGGGGAAAAAATCGGCGGATTTGCGGATCGGGGATTTCCAAGATGAGCTTACACTTGGCTTATCCTCGTTGCGCGCCATGACCTTCCCCGCCGGAATCGGCAGCAATAATTGGGTTGTGAGCGGCTCGCACACCAAATCCGGCAAGCCCCTTCTTGCCAACGATCCTCACCTTGCCTTCAGCATCCCCAGCGTGTGGTACATGAATCACCTCCAGGCGCCCGGGCTCAACGTGAGCGGGATCAGCCTTCCCGGATTGCCCTTTGTTATCATCGGCCACAACGAACACATTGCGTGGGGCATGACCAACACGGGGCCTGACGTTCAGGACCTTTATATCGAAAGCTTCAATTTCCGCGATCCCAGGAAATATCTGCACAACGGCCAATGGGTGGACGCGGAAGTGCGGGACGTGGACATCAAGGTGCGCGGCGAGCGCGATTATCATTTCACCGTCAAAATCACGCGGCATGGGCCGATTATTTCCCATGACGGCGACCGCGACCTTGCCTTGCAGTGGACTTTGCTCGCTCCGCACGCGGTGCGAATTCCCTTCGCGCGAATCGATCAAGCGAGTAATTGGCAGGAATTTACCGCGGCCCTTCGAGACCTCACGGTGCCCATGCTGAATTGCGTCTACGCCGATGACCAGGGCAATATCGGTTTCTACGCTGCCGGCCTTGTTCCCCTTCGCAAACACGGCGAGGGAACCGTGCCCGTTCCCGGCAGCACCGACGACTACGACTGGGACGGATTCATTCCCTTTGAAGACCTGCCGCACTCTTTCAACCCGCCGGGCGGAATCATCGCCACCGCCAACGGGCGCATTGTTCCCGACAATTATCCGTATTTTATTTCAGCGAGGTGGGAAGCGCCGTATCGCACCGCAAGGATTTTTGAGCTTCTTCGGGAGGGAAATTCTTTCACCGCTCAGGACATGCTGCGAATCCAGAGCGACACCTTGAGCATCGAAGACGAATGGTTGCGGAAACAACTCCTCGCCGCGGCGGAAAAACACCCGCCTTCCGACCCCGATTCCCGGTTTGCGCTCGATGTAGTGAAATCATGGGACGGCGAAGCGCGCGCCGATTCCGCCGCAACGCTCGTCCTGGAGGTCACCCGGCATGCTTTGCTTACCCGAATCTTGAAACCCAAGCTGGGTGATGATCTCTCCGGTTATCGCTGGCCCATGAGCACCACTTTTCTACAAAACGTCCTGGAGCAGAATCTTACGCGCTGGCTTCCCCCGGGCGATGCGGACTTCAGTGCGACCCTGATGAAGAGTCTCGACGAGGGGGTTCGCGGAATCCCCTCGCTGGTTCACAGCCGCGATCACGCGGCCTGGCAGTGGGGCAATACGATCCCCCTGATCATTCGGCATCCGTTGAGCGGCGGATTGCCCTTCGCGCGGCGATGGCTCGACGTGGGTCCCTACCCGCAGAAGGGAACCGGCACCACCGTGAAACAAACCACTCTGCGCGTCGGGCCCTCGATGCGGATGGTGGTGGATTTCTCCGACCTGGACAATTCGCTGCAAAACATCGTACTGGGAGAGTCGGGCCAGCCGTTCAGTCCTTATTACCGCGACCAGTTTCAGGCGTGGTACGATGGAGAAAGCTTTCCCATGCTCTTCAGCAATTCGGCTTT
>JASHTO010000325.1 GCA_030040515.1 Terriglobia bacterium | reverse complement strand
GCGATTCGCGGGGCGTCGTTCGCAGTGGGTGGCGGATACTTATTTGGTGCGACCTTTGGTTTGATCTTCGGCGCGCTCAGCACGGTGGGGCAAATCGTCGCCTACCGGTTCGGCATCCGGCCGACGCTCGATTATCAACCGGTGGCGCGGCCGCGTTTGACCCGAAAACACGCACTCGCCGCTTTGAATCGCACCATCGGTTACACCCTCAGCGGATATTTGAGCGCGCTCGCGGGGCACTTGGGCGCGCGCGCTTTGAGCGTGGGCGTGAAGACCGGCCTCGCCGTCGGCATTGTTACGGGAATCTTCAGCACCTTTACTTCCTACATCGAATTTGCCGCCGACCACGTACCCGAGAAAACCATGGGCGCGTCGGGATTGTTCCTGATCCTGATCGGTTTTGTGCTGCAATCCGTGCAGTATTGGGTCGTGGTTCTGGATGTGGCAGTCCGTTAATCCCGTGCGGTGTTTGTTGCCCGGATTTCTTGTGGCAACAGGTGAATCGTTTCTTGGACTGCACACCATGTTTCAAAGTGCGAAATCCTAGGGCTGCGGAATGCCGGTAATCAAAGGCCCCATCTTTGGCGTTCCGATGCCCGTCGCCATATCGTATCCAGGGGTTGTTGGGAAGAATCCGTTGTTGTTAGTTGTTTGCCCAATACCGGTAATGTCGTGGAAATAGCCCTGGTAATCCACGTTATACAAAAGGTAGAAAAGCGGGTTCGCATTGCCAACCCGTCGGTGCAAAAAACTAACTTGGTCAGCGATAATCGCCGACCACAATGGGGAAGAGAGACTGGTGCCGCCGACCTCAATCCAGCCAAAGGGATACTCTCCCGCAGATTCTTCGTCATAAGCGGCACAGGTGCTGGTCGGAGCAGTTCCCGTGCAATATTCAGCAATGGCTGTTTGAGAGTCGGCCTCGATGGAGACGTCCGGAACCTCCCGGCACGGTTTCCCGATGGGCGCCAGCGCGCATTGCGTGGTGCCATTGCCGTAGGTTGTGTAAGGGTTGGTTATGCCCGGTCCGAACTGATAGATCGGGCGGCCCCAAAATTGGCTGTTTCCGCCGCCGCCTGCGCCAAAATCGCACATGACGAACCCTCCCAGGTTGTCGTTCTCCGGGCCAGGCGGGTTCGAGTTACACAGGTCGTCGACATTCCACACTGTCTCCACCCCTGTCGGGTAGCTTGGGTCGGGATTCGCATCCGGATCGAATGACTCGAGGGAAGTCCCGCCAACGCTCGTCACCCAAGGCTGGGAGGAGGGGTCCAGGACGTTCAGGATCGTTGTTCCATCGTCGAAAAGGCACCCGAAAGCCCCGCTGTCGCCCGCGGAACTGAACATACTCTGACCTTGAGCAGCTATCTGCTCGAAGATCAGGTTCTCGGCTTGAACGTACGCAGCCCCAGCATCATTCTCACAAAGACCCCAGCTGGAGCTAATTACGTCAGCGGTGTCGTCGCTAGCGATCTTGCTGTATTCATCAAGTTCGGTTTGTCCGGTGTAATCGTTTGGAGCGTTGTAGACGAGAATGTGGCGTGCGTTTGGCGCGATGATGAGATATGCCTCGAGGTCAAGGTCGACCTCGATGTCTCCAGAGTATCCGGTTACACAGGTATCGCCCGATGGACAGGAGGAGCTGAGGGGGCCGCCATCAACATCGATGTTGACAATGGGCGGTGTATAAGAGGGGCCGTAGAAGTAATGTGCCCACGTCACTATGTCGGATTGCAGGTAGGCGGAAAGCTCGAAAACGGCAAGGTTAGCACCGGCTCCCTTGCCCAGGGGTCCCAGGTTTGGCGCGCCATAGATCGAGTTGACCTGCGAGGGCGTCAGACCCGTGCACCCCGGACCGCCACCATAACCGTACGGAGGGAAGAAGCCGGTGTTGAGAAGCGTGAATAGCTGTTCCACAGTGGGGTATGGAGTGTCACAGCTTGGCGGCGCTGATTGCGCCTTGGAAGGCATAACTTGCGGGTGCAGTCGCACGGTGCTGGAGAGGCCCACAACGCCGCCAACTCCCCCGGCCAGGCTTGCAGGAATCTTGACCGAGGAAGCGTTCGAAAAGTAAGTATCCCCTTTTCGATTGCGGTAAGAGTGGAGAGTAGTGCCGAATGCAGCGGCCACCGTCTCGCTCGTTCCGCTCGCGCGCACGAAGAAAGGGGACGAAGAAGGCTCTACCACCAGCCCACTTGCGCGCAGATGGTCGGATACTGCCTCGATCTGCTCATCGCTCGGGGCAAAACGCGAGTTGAACTCCCCCTGGGCCAGCCATTGCCGGTAGCTCGCGCTTTTGGGGTTGTAGAGATTCTCTAAGAGATCGGAAAGCTGCGACTCATTTCGGGGCGCTAAAACCACCTCGATCGTCATTTCCGGGCTGCTGTACTCACCCATGTCAAGGTCAGTTGTGGGCCTAAAGCTGCCAGGAATCTCCGAAAAACCTTCACCAGCCTTGATCGCCGTCTGGGATTGGGCACTTGAGGTGGCCACAACAATGTTTACAAAGGCGAGCACGGCAACGACTGCTGTGCGATTACGAAGCAAGCGCATATAGCCTCCTTTTCGAGTTAACGGTCATGCGGATCGTGGGTGAATGAACACGGGCTGCTCCGTCAGAGCAACAGGACTTCCGTGCCACTACCACTAACCAAATCTTTGCCTTTGGGCCGTGTCGTCCGCATTTCCTGTCTCTAATATTGAAAACGGAAATGGCAGGTAAAAGACGACACGTGAGGGCAAGAATATTTTTCGTCGCTGCGGGTGGAGCTGGCAATCAGGTCAAATTCATGCGTGCCACGCGTACTTTCTCGGCGGGAAAATCGGGCAAGTCATTCAGGGAAAAGGACTTGGGCGACGGCATGAAAGTCAATGGCGACGAATCCGAATGGCGCTCATTGATCTATGCGACCCGTTGGCTATGCGCTTCGGCGTGCGGGAGCAGCAGCTACCGTCTTGCTTTTCCTGAGTTGTGGCAAGGTGTAATGTTCAGCCTTTTCTCTCTCTACTACGATCAAAAGGCGGTAGCTGCTGCTGCCGCACGCCAAGGTCAAGGGGGGATAAAGGTCTGGTACTTATTTGGGCCGCGGCTGGCGCAGAGATGCTTTTCAATCTCTGCGTCTGACATGCACAGATCGATGCCCTCCATGATCGCAGACTCCCCACACCAGGAGTCTGCGCCAGCCGGCGCTTTAATCTTTACCCCTCATCCTTCAAGCTTCGCATAACCTGAGTGTCGCGCACGGATTCAAGAGTTTACCGCCTCATTCACTGGCCACTCTTCCGGCTCCAGGCCCTTCAAAATTGCCTCGCGCGTCAGTGCGACAAGCTTCGACCGGTCATCCAAAGTGTAATTTGCGGCGTTGATGGGTTCGTGAATCGTGATGCGAACTCGGCCGGGATGAATTGCAAACGTTCCCTTGGGCATCACCTTGCGCGCACCGGAGGCGGAGACGGGAACAATCAGCGCCCCGGCTTTGATGGCCATCACAAACAGGCCCTTTTTGAAGGTTTGGAGGCGGCCGTCGGGGCTGCGGGTGCCTTCGGGGAACGCCAGAAACGACTTCCCTGCTTTCAGCGATTCCACGGCCTGCTCCACCGCCGCAATCGCCTTTTCACGGTTCTTGCGGTCCACGGGAATGAACCCGCGATAAACCATCGCCGTGCCCAGCACCGGAATGCGGAAGAATTCCTGCTTGGCCATCACCAGCACGGGCGGAAGAATCGAAATCACCGCCGGCGGATCGCAGTTGCTCTGATGGTTGGGCATGTAGATGGCGGCGCG
>JASHTO010000324.1 GCA_030040515.1 Terriglobia bacterium | reverse complement strand
TTCTTCAGAGTCTCGGTCACCACGCGCTGGCCCACGACGTCATCAAACGTTTGCGGGCGATATTTGCGGGCGATGACTTGATAGGACATGGGTGGTGTGACAGTAAAGGCGAAATTCGAAAATGGAAACTCGAAATTCGCCCGGGCATTAGCCTAACAGTGATTACTTCGCCTTACGTGCGAGTTTCGGATTTCGATTTTCGCGCCCTCGAGCTTGATCAGACTTCGGGTATTCTGCGGCACACGGAGAGGCTCGTTACCGTTGCTTCCTTCCGGACCTGGCGGGGTTCGCGAACATCCGTCGCACAGAGCCCGAAGTCTGATATGTTGCGCCTGCGAAAACACGCAAGCGCGCTTTGTAAGTGCAATTCGATGGTAGCACGCACGGCGATGCGCGTCGATAGGTTTGAACCGCGAAGCAGGTACTACCGCGGTGCCACATGAATTTTCTCTTCAGGAGGAGGCGGGGCCTGGGGTGGGACGGGGTGTGGGTGGAGGATGTCGCGGCAATCGATGCCATTGCCGATGCCCTCGCCACCAGCAATGGGCGGGCTATTCGCGTCCGCTTGCCGCTTCAATTCCTGTCGAATGACTCCTGACTGGTCCGTATAGTAGTGCGGCACTCCATCACCCGGCTTAAGAGGATCGGCGTGCACGGTATAGGTTTGAACTTTGCCATGACTGTCCACCGGCCCGGCGACATAATAGAATCGGTACCCCGATTGCGTCCCCGAGGCCAATACCTGATCGATCAGGCCTGCCGCCTGGTCGTTCGCCTCATCATATTTTTTCGATGGATCAACTCCCAGGTTTGAGAGTTTGAGGGGAAAGCCGCCGTACAAGCAATAGTAGTGCATCGCCGCCGTGTTGATGGTGCGTAGCGGGCCTACGGCTGTGGCGCCCCCGCCAAAGTGGGATTTGGGCAAGATGAGGGAGGAGACGATAAGCAGGGACCACAGTCCGGCTCCGATGGATCCCAGAACCATGCCGGGCCCGGCCTTATCGTCGCCAAAGATTCTTCCCTCGATGCGCCGAATGGCCTGATTCGCGCGCCGGCCGAAAACCAGCGCGATCACGCCTGCGGATATTCCGGCCACGATAAGGCTGATTGCCATCGCAATCAACACCGTGCGAAGCAGGCTGTCCGTAACCTTGCTCGAGAGGAAAACCAGGCCCATGAAGCCCGGCAGGGTTGCGAAAGAGAGCAGGCCCAGGAGCAGACAGGCGTTCGCATCGCGGCGTTGGCGGGAAATTTCGTCGGAGGCACTCCGTTCTGCACCTCTTCCCGTGGGTGGGTGGGCATTGGAAAGGGGGGGCATGACAATCCGGACGGACGCTCCGCAGAAGCTGCAGCGCTGGCGCGAGCGGGCAGCAGCGTTTTGCAAGTGCAAATCGATGGTAGCACGCACCGCGATGCGCGTCGATAGGATTGAACGACATTACGCGAGGAGCGGAAATCATCGGTCCGAGGGGAGCAAGGTCTTCGAGCCTCATCGGCGGGCGCACCGTTTCACCTATCGTGATCTCGTCCAGGGTGTATAATCGCCGCCGCCCTCTTCATACTTCATGCCCGACAGGTGGGCATCCCGATTAGGGAGAGAGCGGGCGAGGTTCCTGACATGTGGCAGACTCACACCTATCAAGCTCATTTCAGTTTTAGTTTCGGCACGTCGAGCCGCCACTCCTACCTGCTCCCTCTGGCGGGCTTTGGCGTGGGGCTGGGAGTCTTTGCGAACGGATTCTGGAATTACCGAAAGCTGCGCCTCCTCAGGGACACGCCGCGGATTGCCGTTCGCGCTGTCCCCATGGGCCTGGTACACCTACACGGAAAAGTGACGGGCGGCAACCTGTTGACCAGCCCGGTCACAGGCACACCTTGCTACTACTATCACGTCCATCTCCAACACTGGGAGGAGCATGGGAAAAACCGGGGGTGGAATGCCATTAACACGGAGTGGGCACAACGCACCTTTTATGTGGACGACGGAACAGGCAAAGTGCTGGTGAATCCTCAAGGCGCAGAATACGACCTGCCTTGCACGTATCAGGCAGAGTTTGGGCCGCACGCAAAAGTCGGGCCATTCCTTGATCCTTCCCTGGGTCTTGCGGCGGGCCCCTCGGAAGAGCAAGTGCGTGCCTATGCGGCCAAGGCTGACCCGGCATTTACGGTGGCAGAGAAAGTCATTGCTCAGTTGGACGCAAAATCCGCATCGACGAGCGGCCTCACCCAGAAACTTCTCGAGCGCGAGAAGCGGGTCTTCGAAGCCAAGAACCCGTTGACGGGACACGGTAGCTATCGCATTACGGAACGTTGCCTGGTGGCAGAGCACGAGTACGACGTCTTCGGCACCTGTGCTCCCAACCCCCAACCTCAGGGCGATGATGATCGGAACCTCATCCTCAAGGGCCAGAATGAACAGACTTTTGTGATTTCCGGTTTTAGCGAGTTGCGCCTGGAAAAAGTGCTGCGCAGAAGAGCGCTCCGCAGGATCGTGCTGGGTGGGTTCGTCATGGTTATAACGGCAGGGATTATGATCTCGGAATTACTCGGCCCCTGAAGGCGGCAGATTCACGGTGTCCCGGGGATGAGTTTTCACTCCTTGAATTGGGCAAACGTCTTTTCGAATTCCGTTTTAAGAATCGGGTTGGGTTGGGGAAGCGCGTCCACCACTCGCTTGGCCCAGACGAAGTATTGCCGCTTGCGGTCGACGCTCCAGTCAGCAGGCGGGCCGGCGAGCATCCGTCGCACAGAGCCCGAAGTCTGATATGTTGCGCCTGCAAAAATTCGCAAGCACGCTTTGTAAGTGCAATTCGATGGCAGCACGCACCGCGATGCGCGTCGATAGGTTTGAACCGCCGAAAGCGTGAGCCAACTTCCGAGTTGCCGACCAATCGCCCGGTAGCTTGACGCCAGATCCGCGCTTAGGCGTTATACGTCCACAACCCTGGATGAGCCTTTCAACCTTTGGGTTGCCGACCGTTCGCTTGCGGCCCGTGTCGGCTGAGCGTTAGAATCTACCGGGTATGGAAGCGGCTCCCGATTACGGCGCGTTCATTGGGGCTCTCCGGACGTGGGAGCAGCTAGGCCGACGGCTTCAAGCGAAGGTGCCGCTCCAGGACTTGCCTCGCAAATACGGCGCATTCATTGAGGCTCTCCGGACGTGGGAGCAGCTAACCCAGCGGCTTCAAACAAATGTAGAGGATGCTATCGCTGCTTCCAACGAGGAACTCTCGCCCCTGAGCGACCCGCTGAAGCTCAACCTGGGCGAACATCGCTGGCTGTCTGATGACAGGGAGGAATCCTACAGTGACTGGCTGGTGTGGATTCTCCAGGGAATGTCAGGCGCGGACGAGATTCTGACGCTGTTCGGGGTCGGTGATGACTGCGCGCGCCGTGAGCTCGGGAAAGGCAGCGTCCGGCGGGAGCTCCCCAGCGAATGGGGCAGGACCGACGTCGTGGTGCGGTTCGGGGACCGGGGCTTGTTCATCATAGAAGTTAAAATTGGGCCTACCGGGAAGGACTTTCCCGATCAACTCAAGCGCTACGAAGAGTGGGCTTGTAACCAGGGGAGGGGGCGGAAGCTCTTTGCCTTGCTCGGAACGGTAAAGCCTGCCCACGACATTAGGTCATTTGTTTTTACGGATTGACCTACACTGTGCCGACGGTTACGCCAGTATGCGAAACGCCTAATAAGGAGTCAAACGAGTCGGATCTGTTGCGTGCAGCGGCGACTCTGATTTTCTGCGGCGCGGTGGAAGAGAACGTAGCTGAACTTTCCGTCCGGAGAGGGCATTTTCACGCGATGGCCACGGTCAACCATCTGCGAAGATGGAGGCGCGAGGTATGAGCGAAGAAGTGACAGATGAAGAGAGGAAGTTCCTTGTAACTGGGGCGAAGACATATTTTGCGGTCGACGAAGCGATGGAACAGTTCCGCCATCGAGTTCAGGACCAAGTTGCGACATTGGTAGGGGGACGCCTGAGTGAAATCAACAAGGCGTGCGAGATGGATTGGACAGTAGATGACATCACAGGATATCGCGAGCGCAATCCCGATAATTACAACGTCGGAAAGCAGATCGCCGTTGTCGGCTTTGGCGGGCTCTATTTTTACCTCAAGCTGTGGCGTGAGAAGTGCGAGGTTTACGTGAATCTGTATCGGAGTCGCATGGGCCTCATGAGTTGACATAATTTATGGGATGGCGATGGATGGAGTTAGACAGAGCTGGACGGAAGTTCTTTATTTTCAACGTCGGCATTCTGGCCAAGTGTGGCGAGTTGACATAATTTACGAGCGAAAAGGTGTGAAATTTTTGTATAGCGTGGTCGTGTTTGCTGAAAAGAAAGGATTTAGACGCGCTGATATCTCAAAATATTAAATTGCTTTAAATCAATCACTTAAGTGTGACATGCAGTTTTCAGGTGTGACATTTTCCCCAACTCAGGTGTGACATGGATTTTGAAAGTTGCGGCGGACTGGCCGCGAGGCGGAAGGTCGGCCCTCATAAGTTTGTTGTCAA
>JASHTO010000323.1 GCA_030040515.1 Terriglobia bacterium | reverse complement strand
GGTCGAAGTCTTGATGTAGCCGCCGTAAGTGGTCGTGGAAATACTGTTCCAGGCGGTGTTTGCGGTACTTCCCGGCCCGCCCGTTACGCTGCCTTGAGTGGGTTGCAACACACCGCAGGTTGAGGTGGGGCAGCTCCCGCAGGTAGGCACGGGACATCCATTGGCCTCACCGATCGTTATATCGACCGTTCCGGGATAATTCGTGGGTTGGGTGACAGTTCCATTGGAAAGCTGCTCGCGAATGACGCTGAGGTAGGCGGTGACTTTATCATTCAGGGTCAGCGTGGACCCGCTCCCCTCCGCCAGAAACAGGTTGCCGTTTGTGGCAGTCTTACCGCCAAAGTTGAAATTCGGACCCGCAAAGAAAGACAAATCCGTTTGCGAAAAGATTCCAAATTGGAAGACAGGCACGGACACCACCTGAATCTGCCGTTGCATCTTCACTTCCGTGTTATTCGGCCCATCGGCGACCACCGTCAGTTCAAAGGGGGTCAGGATGCCCGTCAGTCCCGCCAGAGGGCCGGTGCCGGGAATCGTGGCAGGGGGGGTGTTGCAAAGCGAGGTGGTGGATGCGCAGGGGGGATCCGAGGGATTAGTACTGGACAAGTTGACAATGGAGTAAACGGGAAAGTTGATGTTCTGGCCCGTCAATGCACCCAGGCTGTTATAAATCGCCAGAGTCGGCGCGGCGCTGGTTCCCGCGAGCGTGGCAATCTGTGTGGGCGTAGGAGAGGCATGGTAAGAGAAGTACTGGCCCAACTGATAGCTCATGTTCTCGATCGCGCCTTGCGCCGCGTAGAAGGTCACGGAGTTATCGCGGTCGCTCGCAGCCACATTCTGCTCGCCCGTCGTCTCAAAATAGAATCCCAGCAACATGACGGTGAAAACCAGCATCAGTAACAGGACCACAATGAGAGCTATACCGGATTCGTTGGATCGTTGCTTCATCATATTCTGCCTCTTTCTGACGGACGCTGCCCCCTGCCCCCCTTTGCACCCGCTCAATATTGGTTGTAATAAGCCAGGTTTTGGGCCGTTACCGACGTAGCGATGGAGTTCGTGAAGTACGTTCCGGTTTTTCGATTGGGGTGACTGGCAATGGCGGTCACCCACATCATGACCTTGCGGACGTCGCTGGGATTCGCCGGGGTCCGCGTCGGGTCCGTAGGCGTGCAGGGGGTAGACGTGCAACTGAAAGCGAATTGCAATACGTTGATTCCCATGGCCACGGGCTCGGGCGGATTAGACTGGACCGAAACGGATCCCGACACGGTCACCGGCGCCCCCGTGCCAACCTGCTTCATCAGCATCCAGTAAGGCGACCGGGTCACGTTGTCCAAATAATATGTGGTCATCGTGATCTGGTATGCGGAGGTCGACGGGTAAGTATTGGCTGCGGCGGGGCTGCCCGTCCCCAGATTTTGAAGCTGGCCAATCTCCCCGCTGGTCGGGCTGCTGGCGCTCAACGGGAATTGATTGAAAGGAAGCGGATCGTTCACCGAATCGCCGCTCGTAAAGGTGATGGTGCATTCGCTGGTGCCCGCAACCCAGGTGCTGGGGCAACTGACGGAACTGACGGCGAGCAGCACGGACCCATTGTTGTTGGTCAGCATGATTAATTGACCGGGAACCACCTGCACCCAGGAAGGGCTGTTACTGGAAGCATTGGTAATGGGGCTGCTGTTGTTGGTTAGCGCGTTCACGGTGACCGTGACGCTGGTTGTGCCCGTGGGGAAGCAGCAAGACTTGCCCGCCGTGGTAACCGGAGACACGCTGACCAACGGATACTCACCTAATTCGGAAGATGGATTGACCGAAATCAAGGTTATCGAGTCGGTCGGGACGGAATTGGAGGTGATCCCCACACTCGTATTATCCGCGGTCGGACCATACCCCGGCCCCGGGGTCAGGGCGTTCAAATTGCCCGTGGGAGAGCCGGGGCATCCGGAATTAAAGTATTGCACCGGGAGCGTAAACACGACGGGGGAAACGGCATTGAGAGTGGTGGAGGGCAGGGGAACTTGAATCGGCGTGCAAGTCGACGCGCCGCTGGGCAGCGGAATGCCTCCCTGGGGAATATTTGACCCCGCCGTGCTCACGTCGCGAGCAATCATGTTCTCACCGGCGCGCAGGTTCTCATTTACATCGGCCATCGTCCCCGCCAGATCGGCGGCGTTATTCAATTTGTCGAATATGTCAAAGGCGATGGCCAGCAAAATCAGGGACAGCGCCATGGCCAGGGTCACTTCAACCATCGTGAATCCCCGCGCCGCTCTAACCTTGAACGATTTGGCATTTGATTTATTCATATTGGCTTATGAGCGCCACCAAAGTGACGTAACGGGTGATGTTATTGGGCGTCGTATATTTGATCGAGACGACAATCTGGCTAAGTTGAGAGCCGACCGAAGTGATAGTGATGTTTCTCCAGTAGCCGTCAAGAGGCACATAAATGTCGTCAGGCGTGCCCAGAATTCCGTCCGGCCCGGGCTCCTCCACGGTCTCGATGCAAGGGGACACGCTGCACCCGGTGGGCAGAATGTCGCCGCTGCCCGCCCCGTGGGTTGTTACTCCGGGAATGGGGGAGGCTTCGCCGTCGTCGGAGGTGAAGACCAGTCCATCGGGGCCGGCAGTATACAAGGGTTGATAGTTCGGTGCTCCGCCCGCAGTCGCAGGCAGAAAGAGGCAGCCGGCAGTCGGCTGGTTGCAAATTTGTGAGAAGACAATTCCACCCGTGTCGCGGGCCGTGAACACATCCTCCATGGCTTGCCGGGCCTTCTGGCGCGCAATGCTATCCATCTGCGCGGTGTCAACCGAGCCCAGCCCTAATCCAAAGGCGTAGGCCAAGGAGAGAAGTCCAGCGACCAGGATTGCGGCCGCGATCATCACTTCGACCAGCGTAAAGCCGCTCTCGCCTTCCTCGTGGTACAGCATTGGTCGGTCCATAAGTTAATCCCTAGAACCAGATTTTCCCGTTGTACCGATACCCCTTGACCCGCCCCGTAGCCCCAAGGATGGTTATCGCACGTGCGGTCAGGGGGTTGGTTGGGTTGCGGGTGTTCCCGACCTGGCCCATGAAAATTGTTCCGTTTACGTAATTACCGCTGGAATCCACCACCGTCCCATCGCTTTGAAAAGTGAGATAGCAAGGCAGCACGGGAGTGCTTCCGCAAGCGCTGATGGAAGTTATGGTATCCTTAAAGCAAACCCCCGTGGAAGAGACACAAGTCGTGGTATTGCCGAACAAGTCCGGTGTATCGGGGACGCCGGAGAGCACCGCGTAAGTCATCTGATTCGGGTCAATCGTGATGTCCGATATTTCGCTCTGCGGGGGAGTCGCGGTCGGACCGTTCGTGTTAGGGCATGAAGGAAGTCCGTTAATCAATTTGCTGGTACACGTAACCATCTCCGCGCTTCCCTTGAAAGTGACCATGTAGTTTGCCCTGTGGTCTATGGCGGCTTCCCGGGCTTGGCGGATCTGTGTTTCCACGAGTAACATGCCGGAATCGGCGCGCAACATCGGCATTTCATTAGACCAGGCAACCAGCGTCAGGACTGTGACCACTCCGATGATGGCGATCACCAGCAACATTTCAACCATCGTAAATCCCGCATCCGAGTGAATTTCGGGGGCTCTTCGAAGAATTTTGGTTCGCAGTATCGACACGAATTCCCCTTTTAAACGCGGCCCAAGGCGGAGCGTCCCACCCCTAACCGGGTTTGTCCTCTTCTCAAGAAATGTTCTTGGTCATTCAAGGAGCACCCGCCCCCTAAATCCCAATATTAGGATCCCACCAAACCTCAGCGGGATTTCCAGAGTGCCAACCCCTTATGCTGAGAGTATCCCCACATTGACCACATTTATATCTTGAACGTACTATTTTCGCAAGAGTACTTTTGTACCAAGGACTTCGAGCATAATCGAACCTGCTGAGGCGGAGAGATTGTAGCGGCGGTCCACGGCCGCCGTTTTCGGCGCTCATCGAACGCCGCTACAACGAGAGCTGGCTTCCGATTCCCTTGCGCATAGGTAAAACACTCAAAGCCTTGGGTTTGTTGCGCTATTCGGGATTATGCGACTGTAGGATGCGACAGATTTCACGGCCATACTTCTCCGCGATGCGCAACCCGATGCCGGGAACGGAGAGCATTTGGCTGGAATTGCTGGGCCGCAACTTCACCAATCCGCTCATCGCCCGGTCGGTAAAGATGCGAAAGGCCGGGATTCCCAGCCGCCGGGCTTCGGCAAGCCGCCAGGCTCGCAAAGCTTCTTCCAATTCGATGTCTAACTCCGCATCGTGCGGGACCGACATCCTCTTGCCCGAGTCTGCCGCCGGCGTGGGCGTTGAAACCAAGGAGGTTAGCGGCCGGCCGTAGCCTTCAGACCGCTGGGACGCAGAGGCCCGGCCTTTTTTTCTGCGTTTTGGGGGAGGCAATACCGGCTCGCGATCCTTCACTACAAGCTCAAGGGGAGTTCGCCCGTCCAGCGCCCTTCCCTCCCGCGTCAATTGGGCGGTACGATAGGGAATCTGCCGCCCGCCTTTGTCAAACACCGCGTCGTCCAGGCGCAAGAGTCCGGCGCGCGCCATGCCTCCCAATAAATCCTCAAATTCATTGCGGCT